>VAYD01000231.1 GCA_005883905.1 Actinomycetota bacterium | reverse complement strand
GCCATGTCGACATGCATCGCCTTGGACCCGCCGTTGACGAACGTGACCCGCACCTTGTCGCCCTCGTTGACGACGATCGGCGCGGAGGCGGCGGTGCCCTTGTAGCCCTTGCCGTTCACCGTGTAGGTCCACGCCTGGACCGGGGCGAGCGCGGGATCGACCTGCACCATGTGCTCGTCGACGTCGACGGTGAACTTCTTGACCGCGCCGGGCGGGACCGCCGGCAGCGTCGGGTCGACCTTCTGGAACTTCTCGAAGGCGATGCCCTTCGCCTGCGCGATCGTGGGCGCTGGTGGGAGCTCCGTCGCGGCGGGCTTGGCGGCGGTGGTCCTGACGACCGTCGTGGTGTCGCCGGAGCCGCTGGTGCCGTCGACGATGACCCACGCCATCACGGCGACGAGCGCGAAGAGGCCGGCGAAGAAGCCGATGATGCCCGCGACGTCGAAGAAGCCGTTGCGGGTGGGCCGGGAGGAAGCGGGGGCTCGTGGTCGAGGACCGGATGGTCGTTGTCGAGCTCGGGCAGTGTCGTGTGTGCCACGGTCAGTCCTCCAGCTTGCGGAAGAGCTCGACGCCGATAAGGGTCGCGAGCACGGCCATGACGGCGACGGCCACGAAGGCGAGCGCGATCGTTCCGTCCACCAGGACGCCGCAGATCATCACCGCGACGGCGTAGACCAGCAGGAACGCGATCAGTAGCGGGGTGAGGCTCAAGTTCTGGTTGCTCATGCATCCAGGATCGGCCTCGGCGGCCGCCGAGCCATCGGCACGTGACCGCCGACCGCCTGCGGGTTTCTACGGTCGCGCCTGCACCGGCAGTGCGACCGTCACGCGCGTGCCTGGATCGGCACGCTCGACCGTCAAGCGGCCGCCCGCGAGGTCGATCCGCTCGCGCATGCCGACGAGCCCGAAGCCGCCGGTCGGCGAGGCCGGGTCGAAGCCTCGGCCGTCGTCGGCGACCGTGATGTGAAGCTCGCCGTCCTCGGTCCCGACCGCCACACTGGCGTTCGTCGCGTGCGCGTGTTTGACGATGTTCGACAGCGCCTCCTGCACGACGCGATATGCGACGGTCTCCTGCTCGTCGGCGAGGCGCCGGTCGAGGTCGATCGCGGCATCGATCGCGAGCCCGCTCGCCGTCTCGACGCGCTTGACGAGGGTCGTCAGCGCAGGGGCGAGGCCGAGCTCGTCGAGCGCTGCGGGGCGCAGCTCGGTGATGATCGCGCGCAGGTTCTCGATCTCGCGCGCGAGGTGCTCGCTCGCATCCGCGATCGCTTCGCGCAACACGGCGGGGTCGCTGCTGCGCCCGGCGCTCTTGAGCAGGACGTTGAGGCCGCCGAGCGCCTGCAGCGTCTCGTCGTGGAGCTCGCGCGCCCAGCGGCGGCGCTCGGACTCGGCCGCCTGCAGGGAATGGCGCAGCCGGTCCTCCTCGACGGTCCGGGCCGTCGCCACCGCCGTCGCGGCGCTGGCCGCGAAGGCACGCATCACCTGCTCGTCGTCGTTCGTGAAGCTCTCGTCGCCGGAGAGCCGGTCGAACGCGGCCAGGACGCCGAGCGGACGGCCGCGGTAGACGAGCGGCACGAGCAGCGCGACCGACGCGTCGGTGACCCCGAGGCGCTCGGCCGGGATCCTCAGCTGCGACTCGACGTCGTCGATGCGCCGCGGGCGCTCGCTTTCGAGCACCTCGCCGGTGGTCGAGCCGGCGACCGGGATCCGCCGCTCCTCGCCCCTGCCGACCTGTCCCGCCGCGGCGGCGAGCACGAGCTCGTCGCCCTCGCGCAGCAGCACGACCACGCTACGCGCCTCCACGAGCGCGCGGGCGCGCTTGACGACCAGCTCCAGCACACGGTCGAGGCTCGTCTCGGTGCCGAGCGCTGTGGCGATCGCCGAGGTGGCCTCGAAGCCGCGCACGGCTCGCTCGAGATCGGCGCTGCGCTTCTCGAGTGAGGTGTACAGGCGCGCGTTCTCGATCGCGATCGCCGCCCAGTCCGCGAGGACGGTGACCGCCGCCTCGTCGGCCTCGTCGAAGGGGTCGCCGCCCGCCTTCTCGGTCAGGTAGAGGTTGCCCCATGCCTCGCCGCGGATGATCACCGGGACGCCGAGGAACGTGTGCATCGGCGGGTGGTTGACCGGGAAGCCGTAGCTGCGCGGATCGGTGCTGACGTCATCGAGGCGCAGCGGCTTGGGCTCGTTGATGAGGGCACCCAGGATTCCTCGCCCGCGCGGCAGGTCGCCGATCGCGCGATGCGTGTCGTCGTCGACGCCGCGCGTGATGAAGCGCGCGAGCTCGACGCGCTCGGCGTCCAGGACGCCGAGCGCCGCATAACGCGCGCCGGTCAGCTCCCGGGCGGTCTCCAGGAGGCGGTCGAGCACCGCCTCGAGGTGGAGCTCCGCGACGAGGCCGCGCCCAACCTCGAGGAGGCGGGCGAGGCGTTCGGCATCGAGGTGTGTGCCGGCCACGCGGCCTATTGTTGCTTCACGGTGAAGTCCGTGTGCTGGCCGGAGTTGTAGTGGCCGGGCAGGTTGCAGATCAGCGCGTAGTGGCCGGGCTTCAGATTCAGCGTCAGCTTCTTGGACGCGCCGGCCTTCAGGTCGCCGGTCTCGCCGACGTTGCCGCTCTCGTCGGCGCGTGCGCCCTTCAGCAGGGAGCCGGCCGGCTTTGCCGTCCGCAGGACCACGAACTCGTGGGTCACGTTGCCGGTGTTGTGCACGTTGAACGCGACCTTGCCCGCGGCGGCAGTGTTCGTAGTCGTGTCGACCACGAACTCGCGCAGCCCGACGCCGACCTTGTGTGGGAGCGCCGGCGCGGGCGCGGCGGCAGCGGGCGGCGTCACGGCGTTCGTGACGGGCGCCGTCACATTGACGCTCGGGGACGTCGACTTGTCGAGCTTGAACGCGACGGCCAGCAGCGTGGCGCCAGAGAGCAGCAATGCCAGCAACGCGAAGATGCTGAACGCGTTAACTCCGTGGAGGCGTTGCCGTCGTCAGGCTGGACCTCGGTATCGGGGGGCATGAGAGTCATGGCGCCAGCATCCGCCCGCCCCGGACGCGCCGCATCGGGTGGCGACCACATGCCGGCTGCGGGGAACCCGCAACCGCGCTCAGCGCGGCACCCGCAGCCGGATCTCGAAGCGCGGCGGGCTACGCTCGGCGAGCACGAGCCGGCCGCCGTCGGCCTCGACGAGCGCGCGCGCGAGAGACAGCCCCACGCCGGTGCCGCCGGCGAGCGAGCTGCCGCGCTCGAAGATCGCGGCTCGAGCCTGCTCGGGGATCCCCGGGCCCTGGTCGAGCACGGAGATGCGCGCCTCGTCGTCGAGGCCCTCCAGCAGGACCGCGACCGGCCCCGCGCCGTGACGCAGCGCGTTCTCGAGCAGGACGTCGAGCGCCTGGCCGACCGCGCCGGCGGAGACGAGCGCCATGACCGGCGACGACGCGCCGACAACGAGGCGCCTGCCTGCCCCGGCGAAGATCGGGCGCCAGCCTGCGGCGTGCTCGGCAACCAGCTCGTCGAGCCGCAGCGAGCGCAGGTCGCGGTCCGCACCGCGGCTCGCCGCCAGGAGCTCCCCGATCGTGCGCTCGAGGCGATCGGTCTGGTCCAGCGCGCGCTCGACCTCGTGGGCGATCTCGTCGCGATCGTGCAGCGTCCCGAGCTCTTCGAGCCGCAGCCGCAGACCGGTCAGCGGCGTGCGCAGCTGGTGCGAGACGTTCGCCGAGAACTCCCGCTCGCGGCCGATCAGTCGCGCGATGCGCACCGCGCTGGCGTCGAGCGCCTGCGCGACGGCATCGATCTCCGGCACGCGCGAGTGCGCTGCGCGGGCCGAGAAGTCGCCCGTTCCCAGCCGGCTCGAGGTGCGCGCGAGGCGCTCGAGCGGGCGCGCGAGGCGGCGGCCCTGCACGAGCGCGAGCAGGACGGCGGCGAGGATGCCCGCCGCGGAGAGCGCGCTGACGACGAGCCACACGTGGCGCTGGCGCTCGCTCAGCTCGCTCATCGGCGCGGCCGCGATCACCCGCGCGCGCTGCGAGGCGCCCGAGGGGACCCGGAGCGCGCTGCCGTCGATCGGCGAGCCGACGACCGTAGCGGTCCGCCCCGGCACGGTGATCGTCACGCTGTGGCCGCGGCGCACGAGCGCCCTGAGGCGCGCTGGATCGAGCCGCTTGTGTGCCTCGAGCCGGTCGTCGACCGCGGCCGCGACCGCGTCGGCTTCGCGCTCCAGGCGCGACGTCGCGGTGCTGCGCTCGCGCCTGGCCTGGACGACGCCGAGCGGGACGCCAAGTACGAGCACCGCGGCGAGCGCGATCCCCACGGTCGAGACCAGCAGGCGCGTGCGCACGGCGGCTCAGCTCGGCTCGAACCGGAAGCCGACGCCGCGCACCGTCGTCAGCAGCTCGGGTGCGTTCGCGTCGTCGCCGAGCTTGCGGCGCAGCGCAGACACGTGCATGTCGAGCGTCTTTGTCGACCCGAACCAGTTCTCGTCCCAGACCTCGGACATCGCGCGCTCACGGGTCACGACGTGCCCGGCGTCGCGCAGCAGAAGCTCCAGCAGGTCGAACTCCTTCGGCGTCAGGTCGAGCTCGGCCCCGTCGCGCCATACGCGCCGGGCCTTGGGATCGACGCGCACGCCCCGCGCGTTCAGCGTCGGCGGATCAGCACGGCGCAGCATCGCGCGGATGCGCGCCAGCAGCTCGGCGAGCCGGAACGGCTTGGTGACGTAGTCGTCGGCCCCGGCATCCAGGCCATGAACCGCGTCGAGCTCCTCGTCGCGCGCGGTGAGGATCAGGACGGGCACGCGCGGTCGAGCGGCTCGCACCTGGCGGCAGACCTCGAGGCCGTCGAGCCCGGGGAGCTCGACGTCCAGGACGAGGAGGTCGTGGTCGCCCTCGACCCCCCGCGCCGCCGCGGTGACGCCATCGACCACGACTTCGACCGCATAGCCCTCGCGCGTCAGGGCGCGCTCGAGCGGCTCGAAGATCCCGGCGTCGTCCTCGGCGAGCAGCAGGCGGTGCGACATCGCGGGCATCGTAGGTGCGGTTTCGGGACTTTGACCAAATCTTTGCCTTCGGTTGGCTGCGAAGTGGAGCGTCATGTCAATAGTGGGGGCGCATGGACCACGAGACGAATCCCCACATCGAGCATCTGGCGCGCGACTTCATCACGCGGGCGGTCGGCATCGTCGGCCTCGCCGGCATCGCGTTGATCCACCTGCTGGACTCGATCGGCAAGTTCAGCGAGACGCCCTACATCGCCTGGATGTACATCGCGCTGATGGTCGGCAGCGTCGCGGTCGCCGGCGGCCTGATGCACAGCCGTGACCGGCGCCTCTGGATCGCGGCCGGCCTGCTCGCGGCGAGCGCGATCACCGGCTACGTCCTCAGCCGCACGGTCGGGCTGCCCAACGCGACCGACGACATCGGCAACTGGACGGAGCCGCTCGGGCTTGCGTCGCTCTTCGTCGAAGGGGCGGTCGTCGCGGTCAGCGGCTACGCCTACGGCGCCTCGGCGAAGGCGCCGCTCGCCGGGATCGCCCTGCGCGGGACCCATCGCCACCTCCAGGCGGCCGCGTAGCCGCCGGCGGCGGTCACTCGTAGGCGAGGGCGTCGATGACGTCGAGGCACGCGGCCCGGCGCGCGGGCAGGGCTGCGGCGATGACGCCCAGGATGACCGCGGCGAGGGCGATCGTCGCGATCGCGCCGACAGGCAGATGGAAGGCGATCCCCGGCATGAACGTGTCGAGGCTCTGCACCCAGCTCCACCCGATCAGCACCCCCAGGCCGACGCCCGCGATCGCGCCGGAGCTCGTGATGAGCAGGCTCTCGTCGAGCATGCTCAGGCGCACGAGCCAGCGCGATGCGCCGAGCGCACGCAGCAGTCCGATCTCGCGCGTGCGCTCGGCGACTGACATCGCCAGCGTGTTCACGACGCCCAGCAGGCTCACGATGATCGCGACGTAGAGGATCGCGTTGAAGAGCCCGAACTGGCGATTGACCTCGGTGCTGATCTGGTCCTTGATCTCGGCTGTCGAAAGCGTCTCGAGCTCCGGGTGGCGGCGCGCGATCAGGCGATCGACCGAGGCGACGAACGCGGCGTCGTCCGTGCCGGGACGCGCCTTGATCAAGAGCTGTGCGTCGTTCGTCACGCCGTAGATCTCGCGCATCGTGCGCAGCGACACGAACAGCGACGGCAGCGGCGTGACGGCGTTGACGAGCCCGGCGACGCGCGCGCTGCGGGTGCCGCTCGGACCGTGCAGACGGACGGCGTCGCCGACATGGATGCCGACGCCGCGCGCGTAGCCGCCCGAGACCATCACGCCACCGCGGGCCAGCCCGGCGAGCGCCTGCGCGCGTGTCGCGCCCTGGATCGGCGAGTGGTCGACCGCGCCGTAAACGGCCGGGTCCAAGCCCTGCGCGAGCCCGGGCAGGCTCTTGCGGAGCGGCATCTCGATCGCGGTGAGGCGCAGCGGCGTGACCGTCCCGGCGCCGGGCAGCGCCGCGATCTCGCGCCGGACGGAGGCGTCCATCGTCTGCGCGCCGCCCTCCTCGGGGCGCGCGCCGTACGGCTGCACCGTGGCGTCGCGCGCGTACGCGCTGTCGATCTGCGAGCGGATCGTGCCGAGGAAGCTCGAGGTCATGCCTGAGTTCACGACGACGACCGACAGCCCGATCGTCAGCGCGACCGCGGTCGCGGCGGTGCGCGCTGCGTTCGTGCGCGTGGCGTCACCCGCCATGCGCCCACCGGTGGGCGACAGCCGGCGCAACGGGCGCGTCAGCAGCCCGACGAGCGGCGTGATGAGACCATGCCGACGAACATCGCCATCGTCAGCAGCGTCGCAAGCAGGCCACTGAGTGCGCCCGAGGTCGTGTTGTTCATCCACAGCGAGCCGCCGAAGATCGCGCCCGGGAGGAACAGGACGAGGCCAGCGATCCCGCGCGCCGCGCGGTGCCGTGCGCCGCTCTCCGAGCGCTGGCCGAGCACGGCGCGGATCGGCGCGATCCGCCCGGCGCGGCGCGCCGGCCAGTACGCGCCGGTGAACGTCGCGATCAGTCCGGTGATGACCGCGATCACGGCCGGGCCGAGCCCGACCGACAGGTTGCCGACCGGGATGCCGAACCCCTTCATCAGCTGCGTCAGCCCGACCGCGAGGCCGAGGCCGAGCCCCAGTCCCAACAATGAGCCGACGACGCCGAGGACCAGCGCCTCGAGCAGCACGGTCCGCTTGACCATCCGGCGCGTTGCGCCCAGCGTCCGAAGCATGCCCAGCTCGCGGGTCCGCTGGAGGACGGTCATGTTGAACGCGTTGAGGATCAGGAAGCCGCCCACGAACAGCGCGACGCCGGCGAAGAAGTAGAGAACGACGTCGAGCGCCTGCAGCTGCCTGGCCGTGTCGTGCCGACGCCCTGCGGCGTCCGCACCTCGACGCCGCTGCCGAGCGCCGCCTGCACGCGTCGCTGCAGCGCGCCCACGTCCTTGCGATCCGACGCCTCGATGCTGATCTGGTGGTAGCCCGACGCGATCCCGAACAGCGGGCGCGCCGCGCCGGCGGGCATTGCCGCGAGGCCCTGGCCGCCGAAGTTGAGGTTGTCGGAGAACTTGAACAGCCCCACGACCGGCAGCGTGCGCGGCCCCGCGGGCGTGCCGACGCGCAGGGTCTGCCCGACCTTGATGCCGTGGTCGCCCGCCCACCGGCGCTCGACGGCAAGCTCGGCGCCGGTTCCCGGGCGGCGGCCGGCTATCCAGACGAAGTCGTATGGCGGCGTGCCCGCAGTGTCGTACGCGGCGACCCACATGCGCCCGCCCGTGCCCTTCACCGGCCGCCCGTCTGCGCCCAGGCGCGTGAACACGCCGCCGACCATGCCG
>VAYD01000230.1:3576-3801 GCA_005883905.1 Actinomycetota bacterium | reverse complement strand
AAACGCCCAGGGCAACGAGAACGAGCAGGGCGAGACTCAGGGCGGCGCGTCGGTGACCGTCGGGGCCTCCGGCACGACCGGCTCGACGACCACGGGCACCGGCACGACCGGGACCACGGGCTCCGGCACGGCCGGCACGACCGGGACCACGGGCTCCGGGACCACCGGCACGACCGGCTCCAGCACCGGCAGCTCGGGTACCGCCGGTGAGGAGACCTCAGGCTC
>VAYD01000230.1:0-3521 GCA_005883905.1 Actinomycetota bacterium | reverse complement strand
CGGCGCTGTCCTCGGCGCCACCACGTCCGGCCAGTCCGGCTCGACGGCGGCGAGCGCCACGGTGACCCCGGCGCGGTCGGCGAGCAGCGGCAAGCTGCCGTTCACCGGCTCGGACGAGTGGATCATCGTCGGCGCGGGCGCCCTGCTGCTCCTGAGCGGCATGGCGCTGCGGCGCCGCGCGGCCCACGGGACGCGGTAGTTCAGGATCGCGGCCGCCCCGTCCCCGGCGGGGCGGCCGTTCGCATCGCGTTACCGCTGAGGTAATCGACGTGCGCATGCCGGTCCAGCAACGTGGCCGGCATGAGCACGCACACACTCGAGCCCCAGGTCCGGCGGGCCTCGCTGCTCGCCGGACATTGGGCTCCCCTCCCCGTCGTCCTGGCCGGCACCTTCATGGTCGTCCTGGACTTCTTCGTCGTCAACGTCGCGCTGCCGTCGATGCAGAGCGACCTGCACGCGAGCGACGGCGCGATCGAATGGGTCGTCGCCGGCTACGCGCTCACGTCCGCCGTCCTGCTGATCACCGCCGGCCGGCTCGGCGACCAGTTCGGCCGCCGCAAGGTCTTCTCGTTCGGCCTTGCGCTCTCTACGCTGGCCTCGCTCGTTTGCGGCGTCGCCGGATCCGCCGAGATGCTCGTCGCCGCCCGGCTCCTCCAGGGCGCGGCCGCGGCGATCCTGATGCCGAACGTCCTGTCGATCATCGGCGTCGCGTACACCGGCTCCGACCGCGCCCGAGCGCTGACCGCGTACGGCCTCGTGATGGGCCTCGCGGCCGTCGGGGGCCAGCTGATCGGCGGGGTGCTGGTGCAGGCCGACATCGCCGCCCTCGCCTGGCGGACCTGCTTCCTCATCAACGTGCCGATCGGCCTCGCGGCCCTGGCGCTGGCGCCGCGCGTCGTCCCCGAGTCGCGCAACGAGCACGCCAGCCGCCTGGACGTGACCGGAACGCTGCTGGTGACCGCCGGCCTGACCGCCGTCGTGCTGCCGCTCGTCGAGGGTCGCCAGCACGGCTGGCCGGCATGGACATGGATCTCGCTTGGCCTCGCCCCGCTGATCCTCGGCGCATTCGTCGCGCACCAGCGGCGGCTGGCCACCAACGGTGGGACGCCGATGCTCGACACGACGCTGTTCGCGCAGCGCAGCTTCACGGCCGGGCTGCTGACGCAGTTCGCGTTCTGGGGCGGGCAGGCCTCGTTCTTCCTGGTGCTCGCGCTGTACCTGCAGGCCGGGCGCGGTCTGAGCGCGATGACCGCCGGCCTCGTGTTCACGATCCTGGCCGCGAGCTACCTGGCGGCGTCGATGGTCTCCGAAGGTCTGCTCGCCCGGTTCGGGCCTAGGGTGCTGGCGGGCGGCGCGCTGACGCTCGCCACCGGGCACGCGCTGCTGCTGGCGGCGGTCGCCGAGGTCGGCGTCGGCGGGTCGATCGCCGCGCTGGTCCCCGGCCTGCTGGTGATCGGCGCCGGCATGGGGCTCGTGATCGCGCCGCTGACGACCACGATCCTCTCGGGCGTCGATCCGCAGCGGGCGGGCGCCGCCTCCGGCATGCTCGCCACGACGCAGAACGTCGGCAACGCGCTCGGCGTGGCCGTCACGGGCGTCATCTTCTTCGGCGCCCTGCACGGCGGCTACGACCACGCGCTGCAGCTCTCGCTGGCGCAGCTCGCGATCCTGCTGGTTGCTGCGGCGGCCCTGGCGCGGCTCCTGCCGCGTCAGTCGCCGGCGACCTCCTGACGCGCGAGCAACGCCGCGCCGAGCAGTCCGCCTCGTCCGCCATGCCGGGCGAGGCGGATCGTCGCCCGAGCGCCGAGGCCCGGGAGCACGTACTCCAGCGCGACACGGCGGGCGGGCTCCAGCAGCAGCGCGCCCGCCCGCGCAGCCTCGCCGCCGATGACGACCTCCTCGGGGTCGAACGTGTGGATCGCGTTCGCGACGCCCACACCGATGCGCTGGCCCCAGATCTCCACCATGCGAGCCGCCGAAGCGTCGCCGTCGAGCGCCGCCTCGATCACCGCCGCGCTGAGCACCGGCTTGCCCTCGGCCCGGAACTTCGCGAGCGCCGAGTCGGGATGCACTCGGCCCGCGACCGCGGCGATACGGTCGAGCGCATGGCCGGACGCCACGTACTCGAGCGACCCCGGCTGCGGGAAGCCCATCGGCGCAGGCACCGTCCCGCCCAGGTCGAGTCCGAGGATCGTGTGCCCGAGCTCGCCGGCGGCGCCGGTGGCGCCGCGGTAGATCCGCCCGTCGAGGACGAGCCCGGCGGCCACCCCGGTGGCGATCGTGTACATCACGAGGTGACGGGTGACGAGCTCGGCGTCCTCGTCGTGGGCCTCGGCGAGCGCGGCCACATTCGCGGTGCTGTCGACGAACACCTCGAGCCCGAGACGCTCCTGCAGGACATCGCGCAGCGCGACGTCGGCCAGCGGCAGCTCCATCGCGCCGTTCGTGGCCGGCGTGGCGGGCCGCGCGGTCGCGACCACGCAACCGGACTCGACATCGACGATCCGCGGCAGGCCGAGCCCAACCGCGCGAACGTCCTCGGCGCGGACGCCGTCCACCATCGCCTCGATCTGATCCAGGAGCGACGCCGCGTCCGAGCGATCCGTCGGCCGGACGAGCGGCTCGCCGAGCATGCCATCGCGCAGCGAGGCGACGGCCACCCTGGTCGGTCCGAGCTGCACGCCTATCACCGCAGCGCTCACGAGCGGGTATTCTCGCGCGCCCGGTGCTCGTGACCTGCAAGGCGTCGGCGCAGCGGTACGCGCGCTTCCGCCCGGTGCGCAGCTAGTCCCGCACGAACGCGACGGCGTCGTCGCGCGTCTCGAAGACGTCCATGACCTGCTCGAGCCCCGTGGCCTGCAGGATCAGGCGCACGTACTCATGGACGGCGACGATCGCCAGGTGCCCGTCGTCGCCCAGCTTGCGCCGGGCGCCGACCAGCGCGGACAGCGAGAGCGAGTCGATGAAGCTCACCTCGGACATGTCGACGACGATCGACCTGTTGCCGGCGTCGATCGCTTCGGCCAGGCGCTCGCGGAGCTCCGGCACGGACTGGACGTCCAGCTCGCCGCTCGCGACGATCAAAGCCCCTGGCCAATCCGGCGTCTCGGCGGAGATCACGGCGCGCGCCTCATTCATCGTCTCCTTGCTCATGGGCCCTCCCGTTGCCTGAATCTCAGGATGTTGAAACCCAGCGCGGACGGATGACCGAGCGCCCGCGCCCAATTTGGGGGATGCCACCGGCATTCGCGTAGCCTTCGCGCTCGATGGCGGCGGACATCCAGACGGGCGACCTCGTGCGGCTGCGGACCGCCTCCGGCAATGCGTTTGCGATCGTCCGCGGCTCGCGCCTTGGCCGCGTTGTGGTCGAGCGCTGCGACGGCAAGCCGCAGGGCCCGGTCATCCTGCGCGACGTGCTGGAGGTCTACAAGTCCGCGGGCCGGCCCACGTCCGGGCCGGACACCGAGCAGCTGCGCCCGTCCGCGCAGCTCAAGCTGCTGCCCTGACGCGCACGCGCAGGT
>VAYD01000229.1:1504-5622 GCA_005883905.1 Actinomycetota bacterium | reverse complement strand
GGGGCCGAATCGCGGCGAGGCCGCGACGCTGGTGAGCCGGCCGACCTCGCGCTCGCCCAGCCGCAGCTCGGTGCCGGGCTGAACCTGTTCGCGCAGCCGTAGCCCGCGCAGGTGGCGGTTGGGCTTGCCGCGGTAGTGCAGCCGCGCGACCGTCTCCTGCCCGACGTAGCAACCCTTCGTGAAGCTGACGGCGCGCTCGTTGAGCCCTGCCTCCTGGGGGATCACCGAGTCGTCGAGGTCGACGCCGCGTCGATCTCCACCGCGCCGGAGTCGAGCAGCGCGGCCTTCACGCGCTCGGTGTCGGCGCTGTCGCAGATCACGTCGATCCCGACGTCGGTGCGGACGAGGCGCACGGGCGCGCCGCCGATCTCGGCGGCGACGTTGGCGTGCTCGTGACACTCAGGGGCCTGACCCCCCAGTGCCACGTCGGCCTTCGGCCCGATCAGCGAGAGCAGGCCGCGCTCGAGCGTGCGCTTGTGCAGCTCGGCGTCGAAGCCGATGTTGAAGCGCCGCAGCGCGTCGAAGAGCGCCTGCAGCGCTGAGCGCTCGCACAGCAGGAGCAGTTCGTCGCCGATATCCAGCACTCTGAGATCGGCGAGCATCTTGCCCTTCGGCGTCAGCAGGGCGGCGTAGCAGCCCGTCCCGGGCTCGAGCGCCTCGATCTCGTTGCTGACCTGGCCGTTGAGGAACGACTTCGCCTCGCCGCCGGTCAGCGCCAGCTTGCCGCTGTCGGAGCGGTCGACGAGGGCCACTCCCTCGGTCATGGCTGCGTACGGATCCATCCTCGTCCAAATCGTACCGGTGGCACTTGAAATCAAATTTCGTTGTGACTAAATTTGAATTGTGCCGATAACACGGGACGACATGCAGATCTCGCCCGCCGTCGAGGACTACACCAAGGCGATCTACGCGCTCCAGGAGCGCGGCGACGGCTGCGCGGTCACCACCAACGCCCTGGCCGAGCGCCTCGGCGTGACGCCCGCGTCGGCGTCGGCGATGGTCAAGAAGCTCGCCGGAATGGGGCTCGTCTCGCATGTCCGTTACAGGGGCGTGCAGCTGACCGCGAAGGGGTCGGCGATCGCGCTCGAGGTCATCCGGCACCACCGCCTGCTCGAGGCCTACCTGAGCGAGTCGCTCGGCGTGCCGTGGGACCGCGTGCACGACGAGGCCGAGGTGCTCGAGCACGTGCTGTCCGAGGAGCTCGAGGAGCTGATCGCCGACAAGCTCGGCAACCCGACGCACGACCCGCACGGCGATCCGATCCCGACCCGCGACGGCCTCATGCCCGACGAGCCGACCGTGAGCCTGCAGACGCTCGCCACGGGCGACTGCGGGCGGTTCGTGCGGATCTCCGACGCCGACCCGGAGATGCTGCGCTACCTCGCGGCGCGCGGCATCGCGCCCGGGGACGGCTTCGAGGTCATCGACAAGCAGCCGTTCGACGGGCCCGTGTTCGCTCGCTTCGCGGGCGAGGTGCACGTGCTCGGGGGCACGCTCGCGCGCGCGATGAGGGTGGAGCTGTGAATCCGCCGCCTCCCGCCGGCGAACTGGCGCTCCCGAGCCCGAGCGCGCTGCAGCGCGTCCGCGCGCGCCGCGGCCTGAGCGCGATCCTGCCGCTGCTCGGCCCGGCGTTCGTGGCGTGCATCGCCTATGTCGACCCGGGCAACTTCGCGACGAACATCGCCGCCGGCGCCAAGTACGGCTACCTGCTGCTGTGGGTCATCGTCGCCGCGAACCTGATGGCGATGCTGATCCAGAACCTCTCGGCGAAGATCGGCATCGCGACAGGCAAGAACCTCCCCGAGCTGTGTCGCGAGCACTTCCCGCGCTCCGCCAGCGTCGGGCTCTGGGTCCAGGCGGAGCTGATCGCGATGGCCACCGACCTCGCCGAGTTCGTCGGCGCCGCGATCGCGCTGAACCTGCTGTTCGGCGTGCCGCTGTTCGTCGCGGGCCTGATGACCGCGGTCGTGGCGTTCGGGATCCTCGCGCTGCAGACGCGCGGCTACCGGCGCTTCGAGCTCGCGATCGCCGGCTTCCTGGGGGTCATCCTGCTCGGCTTCCTCTACGACACGCTGCGCATCGGCTTCGACGCGCGCGCGGCTGCGCAGGGGTTCATCCCGTCGTTCGACGGCTCGGACTCGGTGCTCCTGGCGACCGGCATCCTCGGCGCGACCGTGATGCCGCACGTCATCTACCTGCATTCGGCGCTGACGCAGAAGCGGATCAAGCTCGAGAACGACGACGAGCGTCGCGAGCTGCTGCGCTTCAACCGCATCGACGTCACGGTCGCGATGGGCCTCGCGGGCCTCGTGAACATGTCGATGCTGATCATCGCCGCGTCGCTGTTCCACGGCTCGGGCACGAGCGTCGAGTCGATCGAGAGCGCGCACGCGGGCTTCGAGCAGATGGCGGGCGCCGGCGCGGCGCTGGCGTTCGCGATGGCGCTGATGGCGTCGGGCTTCGCATCCTCGAGCGTAGGCACGTACGCGGGCCAGGTCGTGATGCAGGGCTTCATCGACCGCAAGATCCCGCTGATCGTGCGCCGGCTGGTCACGATGCTCCCGGCGCTGATCGTGCTGGCGATCGGGGTCAACCCGTCGCGCGCGCTGATCATCAGCCAGGTGGTGCTGAGCTTCGGCATCCCGTTCGCGCTCGTGCCGCTGGTCATGCTCACGCGCCGGCGCGACGTCATGGGCGCACTGGTCAACCGGCGCGTCACGACCGTGGTCGCAGGCATCGTCGCGGCGCTCATCTCGGCGCTGAACGTGTTCCTGCTCGTGCAGACGTTCGGCGTCGGGTAGCGATTACTGTTCAGGGCGATGGCCCTCGCCGACACGTTCCAGCAGATCGTCGACTCGCTGCCCGACGACTGGACCGACCTGCAGCTCGACGTTCGCATCTTCGACGAGGACCAGTACATGGCGGCGGCCGTGTTCATGGTCACGTGCAACGCGCAGCCGTACTCCAAGCACGACTGGCACTGGCGCGTCCTCGTGGCGCACCGGTTCGGGCACGCGGCGGCGCCCGAGGCGGTGCACACGGCGCTGCAGCTGCTCGACGAGGGCCGGATCGACGGCGAGATCGCGCTGCGCGAGGTCCGCTCCGGCCGCGCCGAGATCGTGCCGACGTGGGGGCGGCCCGAGTCGGTGCGCCAGGAGTTCCGGCGCATCCGCGCGCAGTAGCTGTCGTGGCTCGCGTCGCGCTGCGGATCCCCGACCTGATGCTCCACTCGCGCGTGCTCGAGGTGGTGCGCGCCGGCGGGCACGAGATCGTCACGGAGGATCCCGAGGTGCTCGTGGTCGACGTGATGGAGGTCGACGCCGAGGCGGTCGCCGGCGAAGCCCCGGCGCTGCTCGGGGTCTTCGCGCACACGCAGCCGGAGGTGCGCGAGCGCGCGCTGGCGGCCGGGTTCGACCTGGTGGTGCCGCGCTCGCGGATGGTGCGCGAGGGCGGTCACCTGATTTCTCGCATCGCGCCCGGCTGACGCTGTAGCGTCCGGCGCCATGTCCGTGACGCTCGACGCGCTCCAGAAGGTCCCGTTCCTGTCGCATGTCCCGCGCAAGGCGCTGGACAGCCTTGCCCAGACGATGGCTGAGCGCGACGTGCCGCCGGGCAAGGAGATCGTCACCCAGGGCAAAGGCGGCGTCGCGTTCTTCGTGATCCTCGACGGACAGGCGACGGTGCTCGTCGGCGGGCGCGAGGTCCGCCGGCTCGGCCCGCACGACCACTTCGGCGAGATCGCGCTGATCGTCCCGGACCTGCCGCGGACTTCGACGGTGCGGGCGGACACCGACATGCGCCTCGGTGCCCTCACGGCCTGGAACTTCAAGCCGTTCGTGCTGAAGAACCCCGATGTCGCCTGGGCGCTGCTCGAGACGCTCGCCAAGCGCTTCGCGGGCTAACTGCGAGAGCGCTCAGCTCAGGTGTTTGCGGCGCGCTCCGCGTCGTTCGGGCATCGGGAGACAGGCCGGACCGGCTGTGGTGGCGTTCGCCCGCGAATGCGACTCCGTTCCATCCTGGTGTTGCTATGCCACAGCTGGATGGAACGCACCGCTGCGTCGTAGCCATGAACCGCCCGCGGAGTTGTCGATCGACTTGAGTGGCGCGTTGGCCGCGCA
>VAYD01000229.1:0-1416 GCA_005883905.1 Actinomycetota bacterium | reverse complement strand
AGCGTCGAGCCGAACACGCCCGCTAACCCGGCTTCACGAACTCGCCGTCGAACGCCTGCGCCGCATCGGGCGGGCGCTTGACGAGGCCGGTGCGCAGCTCCCAGGCCGCCCATGCGCGCAGGCGGGCGGGATCGAGCTCGCCGAACGTCGGCAGCGTGCCCTGGAAGTCCGGACCGAGGCGGTCGAGCTCGGCGGCGACGGCGGCGGTCTTCAGGCGCGGCACCGCGGTGACCAGCGCCTGCGTCGCCGAGGCCGGGTCGATGTAGGCCTCGCGGTAGCCGCGCTGCAAGGCGGCGACGGCGCCGCGAACGGTCGCTCGGTCGTCGGTGATCGTCGCGCGCGGCGCGACCAGCAGGAGCTCCGGGTACTCGGGCGCGCCGGGCGTGCGCTCGGTCGCCGCGCGCAGCCGCTTGGGGCGCAGCGACGCCACCGGGCGCGCCACCAGCCCCAGGACGCCGACGATGTCCTGCCCGCGCGCCCGCGCGAGCGCGAGCTCGTGGATGTCCATCACCGCCAGCCCGGCGGCGCCGCTCGCGAGCGCGCCCGCCGGGTCCGGCATCGCGCGCGGGTGCAGCGTGACGCCCTCGGCCTCGTCGAACCCGCGCTGAACCGCGAGGTACAGGCCCGCATGCGCCGCGTTGGGCGTGCCGCCGACCGCGAGCGCGACGTCGCGCCCGGAGCGATCCGACCCGCCGGCGCCGCAGCCGGCAAGCGCGATTGCGGCCGCGAAGAGCAGCGGGAAAACACGCATCGGGGGCGAATCCTAGAATCGCGCGCCTTGACGACTAGAGGAGGCACTTTGATGGAAGATCGCGGGCTTGCCGCATACGCGGCCGAGTTCATCGGCACGCTTCTGCTGGTCCTGTTCATCGGATCGATCCTGTCCACCGCCACGGGGCTCGGGGTCACCGACTGGGCGGTGATCGGGCTGCTGCACGTCTTCGTGCTCGCGATGCTCATCGCGACGCTCGGCGGCACCTCGGGGGCGCACTTCAACCCCGCCATCACCGTCGCGCTCGCGGCGGCGCGCAAGATCAAGCCCCCGGACGCGGTGATCTACATCGTCCTGCAGCTCGCCGGCGCGATCGTCGGCGCGCTGATCGTCAAGCTCATCTTCAAGGACGAGGGACACGGCAACTACGGCACGCCCAGCGTCAGCGACAAGTGGCTGCAGGGCAAGAACCTCTCGGGCATGTTCGTCGAGATGGTCGGCACCTTCGCGCTCGTGTGGGCCGTCTTCGGCGCGGCGGTGAACGTGCGCGCCGAGCGCGCCTGGGCGCCGTGGATCATCGGTGGCACGCTCGGCGCGATGGTCATGTGCTTCGGCCCGCTGACCGGCGCGGGCTTCAACCCGGCGCGTTCGATCGGGCCCGCGATCGTCGCCGGCAGCCCGGACTGGTCGCAGCTGATCGTCAG
>VAYD01000228.1 GCA_005883905.1 Actinomycetota bacterium | reverse complement strand
TTGGGGTAGGTCGCGAGGTCGCGCAGGACCCGGCCGCTCGACACGCGCTCGGGCGAGAAGGCCACGTGCACGCCGGCGGGCATCTGCGGCGCGACCCGGTTGCGCGTCGTTCCCACCGGGACGGTCGTCTCGATCACGACGGTCGTCCCGGGCTGCACGCCGCGCGCCACGTCGGCGACCGCGCCGTCGAACGCGCGCCAGTCCGGCTTGCCGTCGGCATCGACCACCAGAGGCGGCACGATGACGACCAGGTCCGCGCCGACGACGGCGGTCGCGGTGTCGGTGGTGGCCGGGATCGGCAGCGACTCCTCGATCCCGGGCTCGTTGGGGAACGGCACCTTGCCCGCGCGGACCAGCTCGACGACGCGCTCGTCGATGTCGCAGCCGGTGACCTCGTTTGCGGTGTTGGCGATCTGGACCGCCAGCGGCAGCCCGATCTTCCCCAGCGCGACGACGGCGGCGCGCATCAGAGGTGGACGGTCTCGCCGGTCCGGGCGCTCTCGAGGACCGCCTCGGCGACGCGCACGGTCTCCAGGCCCTCCTCGAGCGTCACGACGCCGGAGTCGTCCTCGCCGCGGGCCATCGCCAGCACGGCCTGCAACTCGGAGCCGAGCGGCTCGGGCTTGGCGATCGCGAAGCGCGTCATGTCGCCCTCGGTGACGCCGCGCTGCTGCTGCAGCCACGGGGCGGTCCGGCGGTCGCCGTTGCGATACAGCGTCAGGTCGGCGGTCAGCGTGTCGGCCTCGAACATCCCGCGCTCGCCCAGGACGCGCGTGCGGCGCACCTTCGTGGGGGAGATCCAGTCGACGTTGCAGCTGAACGCGACGCCACTCGCCAGCCGGCCGGTCACGAGCACGAGGTCCTCGTGGTCGCGGCCCATGACGTGCCCGGTCTGCGCGGCGAGCGACTCGACCGGCGACTGGCCGAGCCAGCGGACGAGGTCGAGGTCGTGCGTGCCGAGGTCCTTGACCACGCCGACGTCCTTGACGCGATCCGGGAAGGGGCCGACGCGCTCGGTGCGGATCAGCACGACCTCGCCGAGCTCGTCGAAGCGCCGGCGCAACTCCAGCAGCGCCGGGTTGAAGCGCTCGACATGGCCCACCGCGGCGCGCACGCCGGCTGCGGCGATCACGTTGATGACCTCCTGCGCCTCGGCGCCGGATGCCGCCAGCGGCTTCTCGACGAGCAGGTGCGCGCCGCGCGCGGCCATCGTGCGCACGGCCTCGAGGTGGTTCTCGGTCGGGACGGCGATGATCGCGAAGTCGACCTCAGGCAGGTCGTCCGGTGACGCAAACACCCTGGACGGGTCGTGCACGGCGCCGAAGCGTTCGCCGCCGGGGTCAACGGCGCCGCCGAAGTCCACGTCGGGACTCGTCTGGAGCAGGCGCGCGTGGTGCCGGCCGATCATGCCCAGCCCGAGCACAGCGCCCCGCAGCGCTCGTCTCGGGATCGCGGGGGTCACGGCCTTCGTAGGCTATCTGCATGACAGGCGAAACTCCGCCCGGCCTCGTCCTCAGTCCCAGCGCCAAGGTTGGCGAGGGAGTGCGCTTCGGTGCGCACGTCGTGGTCCATGACGACGTGGTGATCGGCGATGGCGTGGTCGTGCAGGACGCCGCCATCCTGGGGAAGGCTCCGACACTCAGCCCGCGCTCGTCGATGGCCGGCGCAGCGACGACCAGCCCGCTCGTGATCGAGGAGGGCGCGGCGATCTGCGCGCAGGCGATCGTGTTCGCGGGCGCACACATCGGCCCGGGCACGATCGTCGGCGACCAGGCCTTCGTGCGCGAGCGCTCCGTGATCGGCGAGGGCTGCGTCATCGGCCGCGGCGCCACGGTCGACTGCGACGTCGCGATCGGTGCGCGCGTCCGCATCCAGACCCAGGTCTATGTCACGGCGTTCTCGCTGATCGAGGACGACGTCTTCATCGGCCCCTGCGCGATGACCACCAACGACAACACGATGGCGCGGCGGCCGCCCCACGAGCCGATGCGTGGCGCGACGCTGCGGCGCGCCTGCCGTATCGGGGGCGGCGCGGTGCTGGTGCCGGGCGTCGAGGTGGGCGAGGAGGCGTTCGTCGCCGCGGGCGCGGTGGTCACCAACGACGTCCCGGCGCGCGGCTTCGTCATGGGCGTGCCGGCGCGTGTCGTGCGCCAGGTTCCCGAGGAGCAGCTGCTCGAGCGATGGTCCTGAGGCGCCGGCGTCATCTGCACGCCGGGCGCGGCACGCAAGCGCTGGCCACATCCGCCCTGGTGGCGACCGCCGCGGTGGCGGTCACGGAGTGGCTCCGGTTGCGCGCCCGCCATCCCGAGGAGCAGCCGGCCGAGACCCTGCGTGAGGCTGTCGACATCGTCGCGGCCGGCTACCGCACCGGCACTGCCCGCGAGAACGCGCTCTTCAACCTCCTCTCCACGTTCAGCCTGACGTTCATCGCCGCGCGGCTGTCGACGTGGTCGATCCGCCGCCGTGGGACCGCCGGCCCGTTTCGCAACCTGCGGGTGAAGGACCGCCACGTCCACCACTTCATCCCGGGCATCGTCATGGCGTTCGTGGCGGGCGGGATCTCCGTCGCGTCGAAGAACGAGTCGCTCGACGCCTGGCTCGCGCTGCCCTTCGGCGCCGGCGTCGCGCTGACGCTCGACGAGTCGGCGCTGCTGCTCGAGCTCGACGACGTCTACTGGTCCGAGCGCGGCATCGTCAGCGTGCAGATCACGCTCACCGCGATGCTGATGCTCAGCGGCCTTGCGCTGGGCCTGCGGCTGCTGAGGCGGGGAGAGGCAGAGGTCCTGTAGCCGCGTCATCGGACCAGACCACCTGCTCGCGCCCGGGACCCACGCCGACCAGGGCGACCGGCACGCCGATCTGCTCCTCGATGAAGCGCAGGTAGTCGCGTGCGGCCTGCGGCAGGTCGGACTCCGTGCGCGCCTCGCCGATGTCCTCGGTCCAGCCCGGCAGCTCCTCGTAGACCGCCCTGGCCTGGTGCAGCACCGACTGGTGGTACGGGAACGTCTCGAACTCGGCCTCATCCGCGCCGCGGTAGCGCGTGGCGACCTTGATGCGGTCGAAGCCGCTCAGCACGTCGAGCTTCGTCACGGCCAGCGAGGTGAGGCTGTTGATGCGCGCGGCGTAGCGCAGCGCGACGATGTCGAGCCAGCCGGTGCGGCGCGGGCGCCCCGTGGTCGTGCCGAACTCGCCGCCGCGCCGGCGGATCTCCTCGCCGACCTCGTCGTCGAGCTCGCTCGGGAACGGCCCGGCGCCGACGCGGGTCGTGTACGCCTTGGTGATGCCGAGGACCTCGTCGATGTCCTTGGGGCCGACGCCGGCGCCGATGCAGGCCGCGCCGGCGACCGGGTTGGAGCTCGTCACGAACGGATAGGTGCCGTGGTCGATGTCGAGCAGGGCGCCC
>VAYD01000227.1:2503-2903 GCA_005883905.1 Actinomycetota bacterium | reverse complement strand
GGCGATGTGCTGCTCGAGGCGATGGCCGTAGGTGAGGTACTCCTCGGTCATCGAGTGCAGGTCCAGCGCGGGGTCCTTGGCGTACGGGCGCAGCGTCAGCTGCTTGGGCTCGAGCGCCGCGGCGATCTTCTTCTTGAGGATCTTCTCGTCGAGCAGGTCCTGCACACGGATGCCCAGGCGCGCGGACTTGTCGGCGTAGCAGGGACCGATGCCGCGTTTCGTCGTGCCGATCTCGAGCTTGCCGAGCTTTGCCTCGCCAGCCTGATCGAGCAGCAGGTGGTAGGGCATGATCAGGTGCGCGTTGGCGGACACCTTGAGCCCGCTGACGTCGATGCCGCGTGCCCGTAGGCCGTCGATCTCCGACGTCAGCACCTTCGGGTCGACGACGACCCCGTTGCCG
>VAYD01000227.1:0-2472 GCA_005883905.1 Actinomycetota bacterium | reverse complement strand
TTCCAGGTCTCGCCCTCGCGCACGATCGTGTGCCCGGCGTTGTTGCCTCCCTGGAAGCGGATGATCGCCTCGGCCTGCTCCGCGAGCAGGTCGACGACCTTCCCCTTCCCCTCGTCGCCCCATTGGGCGCCAACGATCACGATGCCTGGCATGCGCCGAAAAGTCTGACAGCAGCGCCGTTCAGGCAGTCCGCAGGTCAGGCTCGACGTACCTGCGGTGATCGCTGCCGAACAGCGGCAGCTCCTCGCACATCTCCTCGAGCCTGGAGACCGTGCGCGGGTTGATCTGCTCCGAGAGCTCCTCGCGGCTCAGGTTCGTCGTCAGCACGATCGACTTCTGCTCCTCGTAGCGCGCGTTGACGATCGCGTAGAGCTGCTCGAGCACCCACGCGCTCGTCTTCTCGGTCCCCACGTCGTCGACGTGCAGCAGGTCCACCTCGGCGAGCCGGTCGAGCAGGTCGGTGTAGCTGTGGCGCGAGCCCTCCTCGTAGGTGTCGCGGATCTCCGCCAGCAGCCGCGGCAGGGAGTAGATCGCCACCGATCGCCCCGCCTCCAGCGCGGTCTTCGAGACGAGCATCGCGAGCGTCGTCTTGCCTGTCCCGACATCGCCGTACAGCCACAGGCCGCGTCCCTCCTCGAGGCGCTGGTCGAGGTTGCGCAGGTACGCGCGCACGACCTGGACGCTCGCAGCGGGCATGTCGCTGATCGGCGGCCGGTCGAACGACACGCCGCGGTACTTCCTCGGGATCGCGTTCGACAGGCCCCGCGCGCGCCGCTCCCCGACGATCAGCCCGCGGCACCGGCACGGCGCCGCGAGCCGCCGCTCGTCGTCGACCACCATGCCGCTGCCGTCGCAGACGCCGAAGGGACAGGTCCGCGCCACGCTCATCCGGCCTGATGCGACAGCCCGAGGAACCTCGGGAACTCGCTCTGGAACGACACGTGCACGGTGCCCAGCCCGCCGTTTCGGTGCTTGGCGATGATCAGCTCCGCCTCCCCGGGATGCTCGGTGGTCTCCGGGAAGTAGTACTCGTCGCGGTAGATGAACATCACGAGGTCCGCGTCCTGCTCAATTTGGCCCGACTCACGAAGGTCCGACAGCATCGGGCGCTTGTCGGTCGCGCTGCGGGACTCCACGGCGCGGCTGAGCTGCGAGAGCGCGATCACTGGGACGCCGAGCTCGCGCGCGAGGATCTTCAAGCCACGCGACATCTCGCCGACCTGCTGGACGCGCGAGTCGATCGTCGGATCGGGGCGCATGAGCTGCAGGTAGTCGACGATGATCAGGCCGAGCCCGCCGTCGGTCTGCTGGTGCAGCCGGCGCGCCTTCGCGCGGATCTCGAGGATCCCGATGTCCGACGAGTCGTCGACGAACAGCGGCGCCTTGTCGTATCGCGTCGCGGTGTCCAGCACGCGCTTCCACTTGCGTTCGTCCTTCAGCCGGCCCTTGCGCAGGTCGTCGCCCTTGATCGTCGCCTGGCTGGCGATGAAGCGCTGCGCCAGTTCCGCCTCGCTCATCTCGAGGCTGAACAGCGCTACGGGCTGCGGCCGGTCCGGATGCAGCGCGACGTTCTCGGCGATGTTGGTGACCAGCGCGCTCTTGCCCATGGATGGTCTCGCAGCCAGCACGATCAAGTTCCCCGGCTGAAAGCCGCCCGTGATCTCGTCCAGATCGCCGAAGCCCGAGGGTGTGCCGGTGAGAGAGATGCCCTCGCGGGAGAGCTTCTGCCACTTGTCGATCTCGACCTCGAGGACCTCGCCGACCTGGCGGAAGTCCTGCGTGCGGTCGTCGTGGGCGACCTCGAGGATGCCGCGCTCGGCGAGCTCGACGAGGACGTTGGGCTGCTCGGTCCGGTTGAGGACCATCGTCTGGATCTCGTAGGTCTTGGCGAGCAGGCGGCGCAGCAGCGCGTGCTCGCGGACGATGCGGCCGTAGCGCAGCGCATTGCCGACGGCGGGGACTGCGCCGGTCAGCGCGTCGATCTCGCCTTGGCCGCCGGCGTTGTCGAGCTCCCCGCGCGAGCGCAGGTGCTCTGTGACCGTCAGCGGGTCGACCGGCTGGCTCTCCTGGTACAGCGCCAGCATCGACTCGTAGATGAGCCGGTGACGGTCGCGGTAGAAGTCCTCTGGCTTGAGGCCCTCCTCGATGACGAGGCCGTAGAGCGCGCCGTCCCAGAGCAGGACGGCGCCGAGGACGGACTGTTCGGCCTCGATCGAATGAGGCGGCGCGGCGCCGATCTGAGGAGCCTGTCCGTGGCCGTTGGAGGGCACTGCGCTCATCGAGCAACGAAGCTAGCGAGGCCGGCGGCGGCGTGAACGCGAAGTTGCCGCTCGGAGCGGGAAGTGTTTGCGAAGCGTGCGGCGAGTCGTCGCGAAGCGCTACTTGCGCTCGACGACCATCGTCTTGACGGTCGCCGTCACACCGTCCGCGACCTCGACGACGACCTGGTAGGTGCCGACGCTCTTGATCGGG
>VAYD01000226.1 GCA_005883905.1 Actinomycetota bacterium | reverse complement strand
AAGTTGTGAGCCGCGTAGGGCTCGTCGCGTCTGGTTGGAGGCATGCTGCAGCTCCCTTGTCGCTAGCTGGCCTGGGCGTCCAGCGTCTTCTGCTGGATGCGGAAGATCACGAACTCGGCGGGCTTGACCGGAGCGATGCCGATCTCGCAGACAAGCCGGCCATTGTCGATGTCGTCGACCGTCATGGTGGACCTGTCGCAGACGACGAAGAACGCCTCGTCCGCCGTCACGCCCTGCAGCGCCCCGAGGCGCCACTGGGTCGTCAGGAAGCGCGTGACGGACTGCCTAATTCGCGCCCAAAGCGGTTCATCGTTAGGCTCGAAAACGGTCCATTGGGTTCCCTCGTCGATCGACTCCTCGATCATCCTCAACGACGAGAACCAGGTCGAGGTCATGCGCTGGAACTTCTCGCGCGGCTGGCCCTGCAAGTACACCGCGCCGACGTTCAACGCGGCCAACAACGAGATCGCGATGGAGACCCTCGAGATCTGCGTCGAAGAGCTGGTGCTCGACGCGTAGGACTGGTGATGGCGACGCTCGAGCTACCCGGCTACCGGGTCGTGCGCGGCATCCGCGCGACGCCCGAGGAAGGACTGCGCAACGACGTCGCAGGCTTCCTCGGGCAGACCATGCGCGGGCCGCTCGGGATGCCGGTGCGCGTCTCCAGCCGGCGCGCGTACGCGACCGTGTTCGGTGGGCAGCTCGCCACCGCGGCGACGCCGCGCGCGGTCGAGGCGTTCTTCGCCAACGAGGGCGAGGTCGCGTGGGTCGTGCGCACGGGGCGCGGCGGCGCCGCCGCGAGCGACGTCGCCGACCTGGGCGCGGCGCGGCGGCTGACGCTGCCGGGCGATCGGCTGCGCGTGACCGCGACAAGCCCGGGCGCGTGGGCGAACGGGACGCGGGTCCGCGTCGACTACCGGGCCTTCGGCCCGGCGGGAGGGCCCGAGCTCGACGTGCGCATCGAGGTGCCGGGCGAGCCCGCCGTGCAGCGCACGGGGCTGGCGCCCGACGAGCTGCTCTCCGCGATCGCCACGACCGGCCTGGTCACGGCGAGCTTCGAGGGCACGGCGTTGACCGCAGCTCCCGGGGCGACCGGCCCCGCATGGCTGCCCTGGCAGCTCGAGCTCGCGGACGGCGAGGAGCCCGATCAGAGCCGCGAGGACTACCTCGACGCGGTCACGGCGCAGGCGCAGGTCGACGAGATCGCGCTCGTCTGCGCGCCCGACCTGGCGGGAGACCTGAGCGCCGGCGACCACGACGACGTCGTCGCGGCGCTCGCGCGCGCAGCCGCCGACGGGCAGGACCGGCTGGTGATCCTCGCCGGCCCGTCGCTGCGCCCGGACGAGCTCACGCCGTGGCGCGCGCGGATCGCCCAGGCCGTCACCGACGCGCCGCAGCAGCGGGCGGTCGCCGCGTATGCGCCCTGGCTGCTTGCCGAGAACCTCATGCGCACGCCAGTCGAGCGCTACGCGCCGGCCAACCCGGTCGGCCACGTCTGCGGCGTCATCGCCCGGCTCGACCGCGAGCGCGGCTCGGGCTGGGCGCCAGCCAACGCGCTCGTCAACGACGCGATCGACGTCACGACCGCGACATTTGGGTCTGACCCCAATGTCGCGACGGAGGCCGAGCGGGTCCTCGCGATGGGGCAGCAGGTCAACCTGCTGCGCTGCCGCGTCGGCGGCGGCCTGGAGATCTGGGGCGCGCGGACGCTCGACCCGGGCGACGGGCGTCAGATCGCACACCGACGCCTCCTGCACCGCCTCGTGCGCGCGATCCGGCGCGTGGCCGAGCCGCTGGTCTTCGACACCAACGGGCCGGTCCTCTGGTTCACCGTCGTGCGGGCGGTGAGCGGCGCGCTGCTGGAGGCGTTCCGCAGCGGCTTCCTGGCGGGCGAGACGCCCGACCAGGCCTACCGTGTCACCTGCGACGCGACGACGAACACGCCGGACCGCATCGACGCCGGCGAGGTGGTCTGCGAGATCGGGTTCGCGCCGGCGGCGCCGATGGAGTTCATCACCCTGCGCCTCACGTTCGGCGCGCAGGGCCTGCTCGAGGTGGTCGAGCAGTGAGCGACATCATCCCCGCGCTCGAGGACCCCATCCCCGGCTACCGCTTCCTGGTCTCGCTGGACCCGACCGACGCGTACCTCCCGGTCGCCCAGTCGCTGATCATCACGCTGATCGCCGCCGGCCAGTTCGCGCAGGTCAGCGGCCTGTCCGCGCAGCTCGAGGTGCTTGCGCACCCGGAGGGCGGGCGCAACGACTACGTGCACCAGCTGCCGGTCCGCCACAGCTACCCGAAGATCACTCTGAGCCGCGGGGTCGTCCGCGACCCCGGGCTGTTCTTCTGGTACGAGGCCGGGATGTCGCAGTCGATCGGGGCGCGGCGCGACGGGGCGATCATCCTGCTGACGCCGAAGGGCATCCCCGCGATCGGCTGGATCTTCCGCGGCGGTCTTGCCTGCGGCTGGAAGGGCCCCGAGCTCAACGGCTCGCAGAGCGCGATCGCGGTCGAGTCGATCGAGATCGTCCACGAGGGCCTGCAGCAGATCCCGCTCAGCCCGCCGAGGGTCGGCTGATGATCACGATCGAGCACCTCCAGGTGCTGTTCGACGCCGAGCGCCAGCGCGACGAGGTGCGCTTCGCCGAGCTCTTCTGGCAGCACATCTCCTGCCACGACGAGCAGCGCGACCGCGCCGCCGCCGCCGAGGGGCACGCCGAGTGCGAGCGCTCGGCCGGCGAAGCGAGGGGCGGCTGGTGAGCCTCCCGATCAACTTTCTGGGCCGCGAGTTCGCCGAGGCGGAGTTGCGGATCGTCGAGCCGACGGAGGACAAGGCGACGATCCCGCTGCACTTCAACCCCTCCGAGTACAAGCTCAAGAAGGAGAACACGTTCGCGGAGGTGCCGATTCCGGGGCTCCAGTCGCCGCCGCTGCAGTACGTGCGCGGCGGGGCGCGCGTGCTGACGATGGACGTGCTCGTCGACACCTCCGACGACCTCTCCAACGTCCGCGAGAAGTACGTCGCGAAGATCGAAGGGCTCCTGAACCAGAGCGAGAAGCTGCACGCCCCGCCGATCGTCGAGTTCCACTGGGCCGAGCAGGTCTTCCGCGGCGTACTGCAGGCGCTCGAGATCAACTACACGCTGTTTCACTCCGACGGCAAGCCGCTGCGAGCGAAGCTCTCGCTGACGCTCAAGGAGTACCGGCCCGTCGACGTCCGCCTGAAGTCCGACAAGCTGACGTCCTCGGACGTCGAGAAGCGCTACGTCGTGCGTGCGGGCGAGACGCTCAGCTCCGTCTCGGCCGCGATCTTCCGCGACCCGGCGCGCTGGCGCGAGATCGCGGTCGCCAACGGGATCACCGACCCGCGCCGGATCGAGCCCGGCACCGTCCTGACCGTTCCGCGGCTCGAGGAGCAGCGCGTATGAGCGCGGCGGTCGCGACGCGCACGTCCGGGTCGCCGGACAACTACTACGCGCCGGACTTCCTCGTGGAGGTCGAGGGAAAGCAGCTCGATCCGAAGTCGCGCGACGACGTCGTCGAGATCAAGGTGACGATGGAGCTCGACAAGGTCGACAGCGTCGACCTCAAGCTCAACAACTACGACGACACGACGTTCGACCTGAAGTGGTCGGACGCCGACTTCTTCCGGCTCGGCCACCGCGTCCACGTCAAGCTCGGCTACGTCGACAGCCTCGTGTCGATGCTGCGCGGCCCGATCACGACGCTCAGCCCCGAGTTCGTCTCC
>VAYD01000225.1 GCA_005883905.1 Actinomycetota bacterium | reverse complement strand
GCGGACCATCGGCTCGCTCACGGCGCCACCCTCGCGTGACGGATCAGCAGTCCGCGGCGCATCCGTGCGAGCAGCGTGTCGGGCGCCTCGCGCGACGAGTGCCCGCGCCCGAAGTGGCGCTCGACGTAGTACTGGCCGACCGACAGCACCGACGTCACGGCCAGGTACCAGATGCTCGCCGTCAGCAGCAGCGGGATCTGGCGGTAGTTGACCGCGTAGATGAGCTGCGCGGAGTAGAGGAGCTCGGGATAGGCGATGACGCTCACCAGCGAGCTCGTCTTCAGCATCGAGATCGTCTCGTTGCCGGTCGGCGGGATGATCACGCGCATCGCCTGCGGCAGCACGATCCGGCGCATCGTCTGCAGGCGCGTCAGCCCGAGCGCCGAGGCCGCGTCGGTCTGCCCCTCGTCGACCGAGATGATGCCGGCGCGGACGATCTCGGCCATGTAGGCCGCCTCGTTGAGACCGAGCGCCAGGATCGCGGCGAGGAACGGCGTGATCAGCGTGTTCGCGTTCGCGTGGGCGAACTCCGGGCCGCCGAACGGGACGCCGATCGAGATGCGCGGATACAGCGCCGAGATGAAGCTCCAGAACAGGATCTGGACGAGCACCGGTGTGCCGCGGAAGAACCAGATGTAGACCCAGCTGCCGCCGGACACGAGCGGGTTCTTCGACAGCCGCATCACCGCCAGCACGACGCCGAGCGCGATGCCGATGGCCATCGACACCGCGGTCAGCTCCAACGTCACGACGAGCCCGTGGAGGATCCGGCTGGAGAACAGGTAGTGGCCGACCGTTCCCCATCCGAACCGCGGGTTCGTCGCCACCGAGTGCACGACGACGACCGCGAGGAACGCCACCACGACCGCGGTGAGCCAGCGGCCGGGGTGGCGCACCGGGACGGCCCGGATGTCCTCGGGCCGCGCGGCCGGCGCTGTCATCGGTGGGGTCTCGGTGGAGGGCAGCTAGCTGGTCGCTCCGTTGATCACGGGGCTCGAGATCGCGCCGGACCCGATGCCCCAGTGGCTGAGGATCGCCTTGTAGTCGCCGTCGGACATGAGGGTCTTGACGCCTGCGAGCACGGCCTTGTCGAGGCCGGTCTGCTTGTTCATCGCGATGCCGTACGGCGCGGTGCCGTAGGGCGTGCCGGTCAGCTTGAACTGGCCGTTGGACTGCTTGACCTGGTAGTCGGCGACGGGCGAATCGGCCATGCCAACCTGGGCGCGACCGCTGGAGAGCGCCAGGTTCGCGCCGTTCTGGTCCGGGAAGACCGAGACGGTCACGGGCTTCTTGCCGGCGGCAGTGCACTTCTTGCTCTGCGCCGTCGCGTCGGCCTGCTGCGTCGTGCCCTTCTCGACCGCGACCTTCAGGCCGCACAGGTCCGCGAGGCCGTTGACCGCCGGGCCACCCTGCGCCTTGGTGTAGAAGGACGTGCCGGCCGAGAAGTACGTCACGAAGTCCACGACCTTCTGGCGCGCCTTCGTGTCGGTGAACGACGACATGCCGAGGTCGTACTTCTTCGCGGACAGGCCCGGGATGATGCTGTCGAACGTCTCGTTCTTGACGTCGGCCTTCAGGCCCATGACCGACGCGAGCGCCTTCGCGAGGTCGGCGTCCATGCCCTCGACGCTCTTGCCGTTGGAGCCGATGAACTCGTTCGGCGCGTAGCCCGCGTCGGCGGCGACGGTGAGCTTCCCGCTGGACTTGACGGACGACGGTACGAGCTTCGCCACCGACCTGTCCGTGCCGGGGCTCTTCGTGGTGGCTGCGGGCGTGCTCGACGACGAGCTGCTGCCGCCACCGCTGCTGCCGCACCCGGCGAGCGCGAGCACGACGAGGCCCATGATCAGGCGTTGAGCGGAGAACGACATGGAGACCTCCGAGGGGATTGACGCCGCCGACGATAGGTCTGGGTTTCGGGCGAATGGGCTGGCCTTGTGTTAGCGCCGCGTTAGCTTCGTTGCCCTTGACACGAGCCTGACCCCGGAGTAGGTTTGCGCCGAATTGCATTCGACATTGTCGAATGCGTATCAGCAGTCGAGAGGAGAGGTCATCTCATGCAGGAGCACTCCCTGTCCCAGCGCGCATTTGCGGAGACGCTCGGGACCGCCCTGCTCGTGCTCGTCGGCCCCGGCTCGGTCGTGGCCACCCTGGTGCTTGCCGGCAAGTCCACGCCGGCCGTCACCGGCGCCGACCTGCTGGGCATCTCATTCGCCTTCGGGCTCATCATCACCGCGCTCGTCTACGCCATCGGCAAGGTCTCGGGCTGTCACATCAACCCGGCGGTGACCTTCGCTCTCGCTGCGACCAAGCGCTTCTCGTGGCGCGAGGTCCCCGTCTACTGGTCCGCGCAGGTCGTCGGGGCCGTGCTCGGCGCGCTCGGCATCTGGGCCGTGTTCTCGCACACCGGCATCGACCTGGGGATGGGGCAGACGTCCTTCAACCAGGACTCGAGCACGTGGGCGTCGGCGATCTTCGCCGAAGGCATCGGCACGTTCATGCTCATGTACGCGATCCTCGGGATCGTCGACTCGCGCTCCCCCGGCGACTTCGCCGGCATCGTGATCGGCGGCGTCGTGGTCGCGATCATCATGGTCATCGGGCCGATCACCGGCGCCTCGCTGAACCCGGCGCGCGCGTTCGGGCCCGAGCTCGTGTCGGCGATCGGCGGCGGCGCGACGCACTGGAACCAGCTCATCCCGGTCTATGTGCTGCCGGGACTCGTCGGGTCCGCGTTGGCGGCCTTCGCCTACGACTTCATGACGACCCCGCGCGTCGTCGAGATGCCGATCGCCGAGGCGGTCAGCCATCCCGACGACTACGGGCACACCTCCCCGACGACCGCCGCGACGCACTGAGAGGATCAGCATGGCCACCACCGCAACAGCACCGATGAAGAAGTTCCTCAACGATCCGGCTGACCTGGTGCGCGAGTCGCTCGCGGGCCTGGCGGCGGCGCACGGCGACATCCTGCGTGTCGACGCCGAGGCGCAGATCGTGGTCCGCGCGGGCGCGCCGGTCCAGGGCAAGGTCGCGCTCGTGTCGGGGGGCGGCTCGGGCCACGAGCCGCTCCACGGCGGCTTCGTCGGGCTCGGGATGCTCGACGCCGCCTGCCCGGGCGAGGTGTTCACCTCGCCGGTGCCCGACCAGATGCTCGCCGCGACCAAGGCGGTCGACGGCGGCGCGGGCGTCGTGCACATCGTCAAGAACTACACCGGCGACGTCATGAACTTCAAGCTCGCGGCCGAGGACGCGGCGGACGAGGGGATCGGCGTCGAGTCCGTGCTGGTCGACGACGACGTGGCGGTGCAGGACTCGCTCTACACCGCGGGCCGCCGCGGCGTCGGCGCGACCGTCCTGCTCGAGAAGATCGCGGGCGCCTCGGCCGAGCGCGGCGACGACCTGGCGACGGTCGCCGGGATCGCGCGGCGCATCAACGAGCGTGCGCGCTCGTTCGGCGTCGCGCTGTCGTCGTGCACGCCGCCGGCCGCGGGCAAGCCGATCTTCGACCTGCCCGACGGCGAGGTCGAGCTCGGCATCGGCATCCACGGCGAGCCCGGGCGGCGCCGCGAGGCGCTCGGCTCGGCGCACGATCTCGCCAAGGTGATGGTCGATGCCGTCGCGGCGCGCGCGTGCTGCCGTTCGTCAACGGCATGGGCGGCACGCCCCAGATCGAGCTCTACCTGCTGTACCACGAGATCGAGACGCTGCTGCGCGAGGCCGGCCTGGTGCCGGCGCGCAACCTCGTCGGCAGCTACATCACCTCGCTGGAGATGGCGGGCGCGTCGCTGACGCTGCTCGAGCTCGACGAGGAGCTGGAGCAGTTGTGGGATGCTCCCGTCCACACCGCCGCGCTGCGCTGGGGAGCGTGAGCGCGGGTGCCCACCGATGCCGTCGTGCGCGACCAAACCGTCATCGCGTGGCTGACCGCGGCTGAGGCCGCCGTCAGCGACCGAGCCGATTACCTGACGCAGCTCGATGCTGCGATCGGCGACGGCGACCACGGGATCAACATGACCCGCGGGTTCGCGGCCGTCGGCAAGGCGCTGGCCGGGCAGGGGGACCAGATCCCGCCCGGCCGCGCGCTGATCCTCGCGGGCAAGACACTCGTCTCGACCGTCGGCGGCGCCAGCGGGCCGCTCTGGGGGTCGGCGCTGCGCGCAGCGGGGCGGTCGCTCGGCGACGCGGAGAGCTTCGACGGCGAGCAGCTTGCCGATGCTTTGGATGCCGCCCTGAACGCCGTCGTCGACCTCGGGGCCGCTGCGCCGGGTGACAAGACGATGGTCGACGCGCTCGGCCCCGCCACCGAGGCGCTGCGCGCGCGGCTGTCGAACGGCGGCTCGCTCGCGGAGGCGGTCGACGCGGCCGCCGAGGCCGCGGAGCAGGGCGCGCTGGCGACGGTCCCGATGCAGGCGCGCAAGGGCCGCGCGTCGTACCTGGGCGAGCGCTCGATCGGCCATCAGGACCCGGGCGCGACCTCCGCGGCGCTGATCGTCAGGGCGCTGCAGCAGGCCGTCGCCGCCGAGGGGTAGATGATTATGCGCGAGCTGCGCGGCGTGCCCGCGGCGCCTGGCATCGCCGTCGGAGTCGTGCGCCGGCTCGCGGTCGTCGGGCCGAGCGGCGAGGAGGTCGCCCCGGAGCGCCGCGCCGGCGAGCGCGATCGCGCGCTGGCGGCGCTGGAGCGCGCCGCGCGCGACCTCGAGGCGCTCGCCGAGCGGCTCACCGCCGAGGGCCGCGCGGACGACGCCGAGATCGTCGCCACCGGCGCACTGATGGCGCTGGACCCGGCGCTGACGCAGGCGGTCGGA
>VAYD01000212.1 GCA_005883905.1 Actinomycetota bacterium | reverse complement strand
CGCGGCACGCTAGCGCGCAAGCATGCGCACGCGATGCAGTAGCTGCGCGGGCAGGCTCGCCTGCGCCGGCTCGTACAGCACGAGGTGCGAGCGACCGTGCAGCAGCGCGTAGTGGCGCAGCCTGCGACGGGCGACGTGGTCGAGCAGCTCGCGGATCGGCAGCTCGTGGTGCAGGTCCTGGTCGCCGGGCTCGGGCTCGAGGAAGTTGACGACGACGAGCTCCGCGCGCTGCTCCATCTCGCCCAGGAACGCGAACGCGTCCGGCACGTGCTCGATCACGTCGAACGCGTAGGCGGCGTCGAACGCGCCCGGGACGCCCTGCCTGAGATCGTGGATCGGGGCCTGAAGCCCGCGCTGCGCCAGTCGCCAGCGCAGGTACTCGACGCTCGGGTTGTCGAAGTCGGCGAACTCGACGCGGTATCCGGCCTCGAGCAGCAGCAGCCCGTCGGAGCCGATGCCGCAGCCGTAGTCGAGCAGCCGCGCGCCCGGCGCGACCCGGCTCGTCAGCTCGCGCAGATAGGGGAGCTTCGTCCCGGTCATCGCGAACGCGGTCAGGTTGTAGAGGTACGCCATGGACGTCAGGTAGAAGGTGTCCTCGTGGCCGACCTCGGCGAACTCCGCGTCGAGGTGGTCCTGGTAGTGCTGGAGGCGGTCGAGGCGGAAGTCGTCGCCGAGGTACGCGCGCAGCTCGGCCTCTTCGCGAGACGGGTCCAGCGGGAGTGCGACCTCGGCTGCCACGGGGCGCGAAAATATGCCAGATGGGGGTGCGTCCAAGTCTCAGCATCGTGCTGTCGACGCTCGGCAACCACGCGGTGCTGATGAAGGTGCTCGACGGCTACGACCGCCAGACGGCCCCGCCTGGAGCGTTCGAGCTGCTCGTCGTCGCCGACCGCAAGGAGCCGGACCTCGACGCCGTGGACCGCGCGATCGGCGAGCGCTCCTACCCGGTGCGCCGCCTCGTCGGCTCGGTGCCCGGGCTGTCGGCGAACCGCAACACCGGCTGGCAGGCCGCGCGCGCGCCGGTCGTGCTGTTCACCGACAACGACACGATCCCGGTGCCGCGGCTGGTGGCCGAGCACATCGCTTCGCACGCACGGCATCCCGAGGAGCACGTCGCGGTCGTCGGCCACGTGCGCTGGGCCAAGGGGATCAAGGTCACGCCGTTCATGAAGTGGCTCGACGACGGCGTGCAGTTCCACTTCGGCGCACTCGACGGCGACGAGGCGAGCTGGGCGCACCTGTACGGCGCGAACTCGTCGATCAAGCGCGCGTTCCTCGAGCGCGTCGGCGGCTACGACGAGGAGCGGCTGCCGTACCTCTACGAGGACCTCGACTGGGGCTATCGCGCCCGCGAGCACGGCCTGCGCGTGCGCTACAACCGCCGCGCGATCGTGGACCACTGGCGCCCGATGTCGCTCGACGTCTGGAAGGCGCGCGCGCCGATGCTCGCCGCCACCGAGTGGCAGTTCTGCCAGCTGCACCCCGACATCGAGCCGTGGTTCCACCAGAAGTTCACCGACGCGATCAGCCGGCCGCAGGCGCGGGGCCGCGGCGCCCGGATCGCGCGGTTCGTGCCGAAATGGGTGCCGTGGCTCGGCAAGAAGGTCTGGTTCAACGCCGACGTCTACTGGCGCCAGCAGATCGCGCCGCACTTCCTCGAGTCATGGGGCACTTCGAGGTCGGTTCAGCCCGACGTGGCCGTGCTGCTCGCCGAGCGCTCCGGCCCGAAGTAGTCGAGCACGCGCGCGGGGACGCCGGCGGCGACAGAGTAGTCCGGGACGTCGCGGGTGACGACGGAGTTGGCGCCGACCACGGCGCGCCTGCCGACGCTGGCGATGATCGTCGCCTTGGTGAGGATCGTTGCGTCGTCGCCGATCCGCAGCGGCCGGAAGTCGTAGCCCTGCGCGAGCATCGGCCGGTCGAGGTCGCGGTAGCGGTGGTTGCCGTCGACGAGCATTGCGCACTGCCCGAACGCGCAGCGTTCGCCGATCTCGATCGTCGTCGCGCACTGGATCAGCACGTCGTAGGTGAAGACCGCGCTCGCGCCGATCGTGATCCGCGCCCCGGGCTGCAGTTCGGCGCGAAATCCGCGGCGGAACTCCACACCGGGGCCGACGACGAACGTGCCGCCCGCCGGCGCGTGGATGCTGAAGCGCGGCCCGAGGTAGACCGGCCCCTGGAACTCGATGTGCGCGTTGGGGTTGCGGAAGATCACCCACTGCTTGCGCAGCCACGACATGAGCCATGGCCCGGGGCCGGGCAGGTAGAAGAGCCAGACGCGAATGCTTCGCGCCTCGCCTATCTCCCTGCGGATGCGGCGCAACCCCCCAAGCACCACCAGCAAGATATCCGCGTGCGCATCGCCCTGCTGCACCCCTGTTACTGGCCCGAGGTGCGCCGCGGGACCGAGCGCGTGATCCGTGAGCTGGCGGACGGCCTGGTCGCGCGCGGGCACGAGCCGCTGCTGATCACGAGCCACCCCGGGCAGACCGCGCGCA
>VAYD01000211.1 GCA_005883905.1 Actinomycetota bacterium | reverse complement strand
CGCCCGCAAGCCACCGGGGACCATCTGAACATGGGCGATCCCGGCACGACACGGCCTGACCGCAACCTGGCCCTCGAGCTCGTGCGCACGACCGAGGCGGCGGCGCTGTCGGCGGCGCGGCTCGTCGGCAAGGGCGACAAGGAGGCCGCCGACCAGGCCGCGGTCGATGCGATGCGGCTCGTGCTCGACGGCGTCCAGATGGACGGCACGGTGGTGATCGGCGAGGGCGAGAAGGACGAGGCGCCGATGCTCTACAACGGCGAGCGCGTCGGCGACGGGCAGCCGCCCGAGGTCGACGTCGCCGTCGACCCGCTGGAGGGGACGACGCTGACGGCCAAGGGCCAGCCCAACGCCTTGGCCGTGATCGCGCTGTCGGAGCGCAACTCGATGTTCAACCCGGGCCCGTGCGTCTACATGGAGAAGATCTCCGGCGGCTATGACATCGCCGACCTGCTCGACCTCGACCGGACGCTCGCCGAGACGCTGGGGCTCGTCGCCGAGCGCCGCAGCAAGGACCTCCGCGACGTCATGGTCGTGATGCTCGACCGGCCCCGTAACGAGGACGCGATGGCGGCGGTGCGCGACGTCGGCGCGCGGCTGCGGCTGATCTCGCACGGCGACGTCAGCGCGTCGCTGCTGTCGGTCAGCGACAACTCGCCGGTCGACGTGATGTTCGGCATCGGCGGGACGCCGGAGGGCGTGATCTCGGCCGCCGCGACGAAGTGCCTTGCCGGCGGGTTCGTCGGGCGCCTCTGGCCGCGCGACGACGAAGAGCGCGACGCCGCGATCGCGGCGGGCTACGACCTTGGCCGCCAGCTCGGCCAGGACGAGCTCGTCAAGGGCAACGACTGCTTCTTCGCCGCGACGGGCGTCACCGACGGCGACGTCCTGCAGGGCGTGCGCTACCCGACGCCGCGCGCCGCGACGACCGAGTCGCTCGTGATGCGCTCGCGCACGCACACGGTCCGGCGCATCCAGGCGCGCCACAACCGGGAGAAGCTGCGCGCATACAACGCCGGGCTGTACGGGTAACGACCCGTCGCCGTGCACGAGGACCGCTACGCGGCGCTGATCGACGAGCTGCGGGCCCGGTGGGCTCCGATCCTCGACGTGCTCGGCGAGGGCGTCACGATCCAGACCGCCGAAGGGAAGGTCCTGTACGCGAACCCGGCCGTCGCCGCGCAGGTGGGCGTGCCCGTCGACCGCCTCGTCGCCGCCGAGCCCGGTGTGATCGCGGGCCGCTACGACATCCACGACGAGCACGGCCGGCCGCTGTCCGCCGACGAGATGCCCGGCCGCGTGATCCTGCGCGAGGGCATCGACAAGGCCTCGCTGCTCGTGCGCAACGTCGACCGCGAGACCGGCGAGCTGCGCTGGTTCCTGATGAAGGCGCGCCGGCTGCACGGGCACTCCGAGGAGCTCGCGGTCAACCTCGTTGAGGACCTCACGGCGATCAAGAAGGCCGAGATGGGGCAGCGGCTGCTCAGCGACAGCGGGCGGATCCTGGCCTCCTCGCTGGACTACGAGCACACGCTGCAGCAGGTCGCGCGGCTCGCCGTGCCGGAGCTGGCCGACTGGTGCGGCGTCGACATGCCCGGCCCGCACGGCGAGATCCGCCCGGTCGCGATCGCCCACGCCGACCCGGCGAGGGTCGAGTTCGGGCGCCGGCTCCGCGAGGAGCATCCTGTCGATCCGAGGGGCGAGGCCGGTCTGCCGGCGGTGATGCGCGGCGGCCCGTCGTTCGTGGCGCCGCATGTGACCGATGAGGAGCTCGTCGCGTACGCGACCGACGAGCGCCACCTCGAGCTCCTGCGCGCCGTCGGCTTCTGCGCGGTCATGGTCGTCCCGATAAGCGCGCACGGCGAGACGCTCGGCGCGCTGACGTTCGTGTCGGCCGAGTCACACCGGACGTTCGGCGCCGAGGAGATGGTGCTCGCGGAGGAGCTCGGGCGTCGCGCGGGGATGGCGGTCGCCAACGCACGCGCGTTCACCGAGCGCGCGCAGATCGCGCGAACGCTGCAGGCGAGCCTGCGGCCGCCGGACCTCCCGGAGGTCGAGGGGTGGGAGGTCGCCTGCCTGCACGAGCCGGCCGGCGAGGCCAACGACGTCGGCGGTGACTTCTTCGAGGTCTTCCAGGTCGCGGGCGGCTGGATGGCGATGATCGGGGACGTGGAGGGCAAGGGCGCCTCCGCGGCGTCGATCACTTCCATGGCGCGCCACACGATCCACGCGGTCGCTCAGCTCACCGGCGACGCGCTGACGGCGATCCGCCAGCTCGACCGCCGCCTGCGCGGCGGACCGGAGCACAACCTCTGCAGCGTGGCGCTCGTGCAGGTCCGCGGGGCCGCCGCCTACGTGCTGTCGGCCGGGCACCCGCTGCCGATCCTCGTCTCGGCCGGCGCCGCGACCGAGATCGAAGCCGTCGGGCCCCTGCCGGGCGCGTTCCCGGACCCGGGCGACTGGCCGTCCGAGCGCCTCGAGCTTGCGCCGGGCGACGCGATCGTCCTCTACACCGACGGCGTGACCGATGCGGTCGGCGCGGGCGACGAGCGCTTCGGCCACGAGCGCCTGCTGGCGACGCTCGCCGGGCCGCCGGGCAGCGCGCAGGAGCTGGTCGACCGGGTCGCGGCGGCGCTGCGCGCGTTCGCCGGCGGCGCGCCGCAGCGCGACGACGTCGCCTGCCTGGTGCTCAGGCGGCGCTGACCGGCTCGCGCGGCGGCGTCTGCGGGTCCGGGACCTCGTCGACGGTCGCCAGGCGGCCGACGCGCGACTCGGCCAGGTCCAGCCGCGCGAGCGAGCGCAGGAACCCGTGCGTGACGATCACGTGGATCCGCGACTGCGTGTTCGCGTAGAACCAGCGGCCGATCCGGAACGCGAGCGTGGGATAGAAGTTCGCGACCTCGACCTCGACGTGCAGGACCGTGCGGCCGTCCAACTCGGCCCGCCCACCCGGGCGGCGCTGGACGTCGATCTCGAGGTGGCCGCGGCCGCGCCCCTCGCGTGAGACGAGCACGCCGGTGGCGATGTTCCAGCGCACGATGCCGCGCGTGGCGTCCATCTCGTACTCGGGCGCCTTGAACGAGAGCAGGACGAACGGCCGGCGCAGGACGCAGACGAAGCGCTCGGCCTCGGTGTACTCGACGCGGATGATCCCGAGCGTGCAGCGGGTGAGGAAGCGCCAGTAGGTGCGCGCCAGGCGCTCGAGGTGCATCGGCGTCCAGATCTCCTGCACCGCCTGCTCGGGAAGCGAGATCTCGGCCGCCTGGATCGACGTGACCGCTCCTGTGCCGGGATCGATGCGCGTGCAGTCAGCCGGGTCGCGGATGACGGTGCGGCCGATGCGCGGGCGTCTGAGGAGCCGGCGTGCCACCGGCTCGGAATCTACTCGTATACGTCCACCGGCGCGCCCGCCGCCAGCACCCCGTCGCCGCGGGGGATCACGGCCAGTCCATCGGCGCCGATCAGCGACGACAGGATGTGCGAACCCTGCGGCCCGGTCGGCGTCGCGGCGCCCTGCTCGTCGATGCGCACGCGCACGCATTCGTCGCGTTCGGGATGGCGCTCGACGTCGACGGCGAGCCGGGCGCGGCGCCTCCGCGGAGCGGGATCGGCGCCCTGCAGCGCGGCCAGCGCGGGGCGGGCGAAGAGCGTGAACGTCACATAGGCGGACACGGGATTGCCGGGAAGGCCGAGGACGAGCGTCGTGTCGGCGCGGCGCACGCCGAA
>VAYD01000224.1 GCA_005883905.1 Actinomycetota bacterium | reverse complement strand
ACGGCCGCGCGTCGCAGGGCGTGCGCGTGATGAACGTCCGCGAGGACGATCGCGTCAGCGCCGTCGCGCTCGTCATGGAGTCCGAGGCCGACACCGGCGCGCCGGTCGCATCCGAGGACGGCGCAGGCCCTGACATCGAGCAGACCGACGAGTCCTGACCGTCGAGACCCCTTGCTACTCTGGCCTCACCAGAGAAAGGAGGTGGTCCGTATCGGCAGTTCTAGTTCTTGCGGGACCCTGGAGGTGGCCGGTCGCTAGACCGGAAGGCTGGCTTCGGCTGGCGAATCCACACCGGGCCACCCCCGACGCGTGACGCCGGGTTGGTCCCACCGGCCGCACAGATCAGTCATGCGCGGGCCGCAGATCCAGTCAGTGATGTGAGCGAGGGGCGCCTTGTCGGGGCGCCCTTCGTGATTTCTTCGTCCACACCCCCAGTGCCCGACGGCGCCCCGCCGGCCTCCTACCGCCGGCCCTCCGTCCCTCCGTCCTGCCTGGAGCCGCCATACGCGGCACAGGACAGGACGCACAGCGATCGTGCGAGGCCTCTGGCCACCGTAGGCCCGCCGCTTTGATGGAAGGACACGCTCCGCCGTCCTGCCTAGTGGCTCGTATGGACCCATCGGACAGGACACATCTCGCCTCCGTCCTGCCCTGTCCCGGACGCGCGACTAGGGTCGGCGGATGCACGTCGTCATCAACCACCTGCACCTGCGTGACCCGCTGACGGAAGAGACCGCGGACGCGGCGCGGGGCGCCGTGCAGGCCGTGGTGGAGGCCGGAGGCCTCGCCGCGAGCGTCGCCAAGGTGGACGAGCGGCATCTCGTGCTGATCCTCGAGTTCGACTCGGCCGATGATGCGGATCGGATCGCCCGGGAGGTCGGTGGGCCGTGGATGCGCGAGCACATCGTGCCGCTGCCGGACCGAGACACCGACCGCAGCGTCGGCGAAGTGATCGCGTCTGCGCGGGCGTGATCGATGTCGGTGCATCTCTTCGCAGGCCTGCGCGTGCGGGACTTCGAGGCGGCGCGGCCGTGGTACGAGCTGGTGTTCGGAGAGCCGAGCTTCTTCCCACACGCCACGGAGGCGGTGTGGACGCTCGCGGAGGGCCGGTCGGTCTACATCGTCGAGCACCCGGCCGGCGCGGGCAGCTCGGTGGTGACGATCTGGGTCGATGACCTGGACGCGCACGTGGCTGCGATCGCCGCCCGCGGGCTGGAGCCCGACGAGCGCGAGACGTACTCCAACGGCGCGCGCAAGGCGGTCTACCGCGATCCTGACGGCAACGAGCTCGAGTTCGCCGGCGCGCCGGCAGGCTGACTCGCTGCCACGCGGACCATCATGCGGTCGTTGCCGACGGCCGCGTCCGCGTCGACGAAGCCGGCACGCGCGTAGAACGGGACGGCGCGTTCGGTGGGGGACAGCACGACGCGTGCGTATCCGCGCGCGTCCGACTCGGCGATGATCGCCTGCAACAGGGCCGAGCCGATGCCCCGATTGCGCAGGTCCTCGCGGACGAACATGTTGCCGACGTACCCCCACCGCGACACCAGTCGGTCGGGGCGTGGCATCCGGTGATACTCGAGCAGCGACGCCAAGCCGGCGGGCTCTCGGTCGACCGACGCGAGCCACACGAGCCGGCGGTCGCCCTCTGCGGCGAGCCAATCGCGTACGCGGCCCTCGAATTCGCCGTCCGCGGCAGCGCCGGTCCACTGAGCGCGCAGCGACGCGATCGCAGCGATGTCCGCGGGGCCGGTCAGGCGAACACGAAGGTCAGCCATGCGGCACCGTACGATGCCAGCGATGGCCGCTCACGATCACGCGCCACCCGCTCCGGGGCCGTACCTGCAGACGGTGTCGGGCCGCTGGGTCAACCCCTTCGACCCGGATCCCGAGCAGCTCGACATCGGCGACATCGCGCGTGCGCTGGCGAACCAGTGTCGCTTCGGCGGGCACTGTCGGGTCTTCTACTCGGTCGCGCAGCACTCCGTGATCGTGAGCGAGCTCGTGGAGGAACGCGGGGGCGACGTCGAGGACGCCTTCGCCGCGCTGATGCACGACGCCGGCGAGGCCTACCTCGGCGACATGCCGCATCCGCTCAAGCACCGCAGCCCGCTCGGCGCGGCGTTCAAGGCGGCCGAGGACCATCTCGAGCAGGCGCTGCGCGAGCACTTCGCGATCAAGGCGGGGGTGCCCGAGATCAAGCGTGCCGATCGCGCGCTGCTCGCGTGCGCCCGCCGCGCGTTCAGCGCCGAGACATGGCACTGGCCGGAGCTGGAGGGCGTCCAGCCGCTGGACCTCGAGCTCACGGCGTGGTCACCGGACGAGGCCGCGCAGGCGTTCATCGCGCGCTACGAAGACCTGGACGCGAAGCGCTCGGCCTGAGAAGCCCACGCCATGAAGGTCACCTACCTGGCCGGCGCGGGTGGGGTCGATCCCCCTGCACCCTCGCCAACGTCGGCGGCCAGTGGGTCGGCCCCCGGACGTGGCGACGCTGATCGCCGACAGCGACCGCGTCGTGACGTTCTGATTCTCAGCTTCTTCCGACGCCCGCCTTATGCGGCGGGTGTTCGATGAGGTGGTCGAACGAAAGGAGCCGACATGGATCGACTGCGGAAAGTCGGCCTTGCCGTGGTGCTGGCCGGGGCAGTGGTTGCCGGCAGCGCATTCGGCGGCGGGCTGCTGAGCGCGGGCGCGGCCACGACCTCCACGACGACGACCCCCTCCGATCAAGCGCCGCGGGGGCATCACTGCCACCACGGCCAGGGCCAGGCCGCGCCGAGCCATGACAACCAGTCCAGCTCCGGCGTGGGCAGCGCCGCGCAGTCCTAGGCCGCTTCGGGGAGCCACTGACGCCACGCCGGCGGAATGGTCGGCGTGGCGACGTGGATGAAGATGTGCGGCGACGGCGCCCGCGGCGTCGTGCGCGGGTGCATGTTGGCCTGGGCGGGGAGGTGGTCGCCCTTGCGCCGATTGCAGGGCGCGCAGCACGCGACGATGTTGTCCCACTCGGCGCTGCCGCCCTTCGACCGCGGGATCACGTGGTCGACCGTCAGATTCGAGCGCGAGCCGCAGTACTGGCATGTCCACGAGTCGCGGGCGAACACAGCGCGGCGTGTGATCTTGCGGCGATGCGTGTCACGCGGGACCTTCACGTAGGCCGTCAGGCGGATCACGGTCGGGCGCGGATGGGTCGCGTGCTCGGAATGCAGCCGCCACGCGGCCTGGTCGAGCAGTTCTGCCTTCTCCTTGAGCAGGAGTACGACGGCCCGGCGCACCGTGCACACGTTGATCGGCTCGTACGTCGCGTTGAGGACGAGCACGCGACCTGACGTACTCGTGGCACCATGAACCAGCTGTCCGCGCGGCCGGTGCGTGGCCTGCGCGGACCCGAATGGGCCGGTTGGGGTCTTGGCACCCATAGGGAGTGGCCGTCAGTCTAGCGGCCGATCCGGCGCTGCCTCGTAGGTTCCGAGCACGCGGACCTCCTCGCAGTGCTTGCGCAGACCCTCGATCGCCTCCGCGTCGGGCCCGTCCTGAGCCGCGCCGTCGAAGTCGATGAGGAACAGGTAGTG
>VAYD01000554.1:1881-2282 GCA_005883905.1 Actinomycetota bacterium | reverse complement strand
CAACGTCGAGACGGTCGGCGACGCGGGCCTCACGTTCTCAGGCGAGGAGGGCGTGGCGGCGCTTACCGCGATGCTCGAGCGCATCCTCGACGACCCCGAACTGGTCGAGACCTACCGCGGCCGCGCGCGCGAGCGCGCCAAGCGCTACGACTGGGACGCCGTCACCGGCGAGTACGAGCGCCTGCTCGAGAGCGTGATCGCGCTCGCCGGGCCGGGCTGGCTGCCGCGCGAGCTGCTCGACGCGCCTAGCGCACCCGGAACGCCGCAGCCCGCGAGCGCACGGCGCCCCAGCGCAACCTGATCGACCCTGAGCGCGTGACGCGCACGGAGCCGTTGACGTAGCCGCGCGCCGCCTGGGAGCGCAGCCGCGCGATCCGGTGGAAGCGTCGTGCGCCGCGTAC
>VAYD01000554.1:1256-1816 GCA_005883905.1 Actinomycetota bacterium | reverse complement strand
GCGGCGGACGTTCGGCGCGGGCAGCCACAGTGGGAACGCGTAGGCAGCACGCGCGGGCTTCGCCGAGCCGTCGCGGTAGTCGAGCCCGCTCTGGAACGTCTCGCCGAACGGCGGGCCGTCGTCGTAGAGCAGGAACTGGCTCAGCGTCCGCACGCTGCCGCTGCGGTAGGCGATGTACTCGGCCTGGTCGAGGTAGCGCGCCTGCTGCGCGGGGCTGACGCCGAGCGGGTCTGGCGGGTCGGTCTGGTAGCCGAACTCGGTCAGATACAGACCCCACCCACCCCCTGTCCCGAGGCCGAAGCGCGCCCGCACGCGCCGCAGGAGCGACGAGAGGCTGCGCAGGTTCGCGATCGTGTACCAGTCGCTGTGCGCCGGCCTGTGGCTCGGCGCGAAGATCAGCTCGTACGGGTGGTGCGCGTAGCCGGTCGCCGAGAAGAGCCCGGGGTGCGCCGCGCGAAACTGCGCCGCGCCGGCCGACGCCGGGCAGCCCCGCTCGGTCGCGCGCCTTCCGCGCAGCAGCTGCAGGTTGTCGTCGAGGCAGTACAGGCGCTTGATGAAGC
>VAYD01000554.1:0-1227 GCA_005883905.1 Actinomycetota bacterium | reverse complement strand
CTCACGCCCTTCGGCGAGGTCTCGCCGATCAGGATCGTGTCGCTGCCGTGGCCGGTGTCCTGCAGCGCGCGCCACGCGGCGTCGACCATCCCGCGGTACACCGACGGCGAGCCCTCGACCCACCGCCCGCGGCTGCGCACCCACTGCGGATCCAGCCACCCGGGCTGGTTGGGCTCGTTCTGGATCGTCCAGTAGGTCACCTGCGGGTAGCGGCGTCCCACCGCGCGCACGAAGTCGCCGAACTCGCCCGGGTCGGGTGCGTAGCGGTTCTCGATGTCGGCGCGCGGCGAGGTGCCCGTCGCCCAGAGCGGACCGGGCACCGTGATGTTGAAGTTCACGCCGAGGCCGCGCTCGGCCGCCAGCCGGACGACCGTGTCGTAGTTGTTCCAGACGCCGCTCGGATAGGCGCCCGGGTCGGCGCCGTCGAAGCCCGCCGGCTTGGTCTTCGAGCCGAGGTCGGGCGCGATCGCGCTCCAGAGCACGGTGATGCGCAGCCGGTCTGCGCCGAGCGCCTTGAGCTGGTCCATCGTGCGCGCGGCCTCGTCGGGCGTCGTGTAGATCAGATGGTTGTCGTCCTGGAAGGTCGACTCCTGCGTGCGCGAGGCATGGGCCGCCGGGGCGGCGCACGCGAGCAGCGCGAGCGCGATCGCGATGCGGCGGGTCACTTCGGGGCAGGCGTGCGCTGCGCCTGGAGATACAGGGCGATCCCCGTGCTGGAGCGCGGATCCAGATAGAGCGCCGGCCCGAGCGCCGCCTTCGCCTGCGCGGGGTCGTGCGCCACGTTGAGGTCGTAGTTGGCCAGTCGTAGCCACGGCTCGGAGTTGGTCGGCTGCAGCTTCACCGCGTCCTCGAGCGCGCGCCGGGCGGCCGCTTGGTCGCGGGCCTGCTGCTCGACGACCGAGCGCACGAACAGCGGCTCGACGGCCAGCGGGTTGCGGTCCTGCGCGGCCTGGGCGTCGGCGCGCGCAGTCTTGACGTCCTTGTGCTCGAGTGGTCGTCCACGCGGCGATCAGCGCGACGATCAGCGCGCCGGCGGCGAGGCCGGCCCGCAACGGGTCGCGCAACCCGGCTCGCAACCGCTCGAGAAAGCTGCCCCCGCCGCCCGCGGACCCGCCGCCTTCGGCGGCGTGTGCCCCGGGCTCGGGCAGCAGCGGCCCGTGTCCGGCCAGCCAGCCCGCGCAGACGAGCGCCATGACGGCCGTGCCCGGGACGAACCACGTCCAGTCG
>VAYD01000223.1 GCA_005883905.1 Actinomycetota bacterium | reverse complement strand
TTCGGCACGCGCGACGCGTTCGTCAAGAACGCCGAGCGCGAGTTCGAGCGCAATCAGGAGCGCTACGCGTTCCTGCGCTGGGGCCAGGAGGCGTTCGACAACTTCGCCGTCGTCCCGCCGGACACCGGCATCGTTCACCAGGTCAACCTGGAGTACCTGGCGCGCGTGGTCTTCGTCGACGACAAGCTCGGTCGGGCCTACCCCGACACGCTCGTCGGCACCGACTCGCACACGACGATGATCAACGGCCTCGGCGTGCTCGGATGGGGCGTCGGCGGCATCGAGGCGGAGGCCGCGATGCTCGGCCAGCCGATGTCGATGCTGATCCCGCAGGTGGTCGGCTTCAAGCTCGGCGGCGAGCTGCCCGAGGGCGCGACCGCGACCGACCTCGTGCTCACGGTCACCGAGATGCTGCGCCGGAAGGGCGTCGTCGGGAAGTTCGTCGAGTTCTTCGGCCCGGGCGTCCCGAACCTGCCGCTCGCCGACCGCGCCACCATCGGCAACATGAGCCCGGAGTTCGGCTCGACCTGCGCGATCTTCCCGATCGACGCCGAGACGCTGCGCTACCTCGCGTTCTCCGGCCGCCCGAAGGAGCTCATCGACCTCGTCGAGGCCTACGCGAAGGAGCAGGGCCTCTGGCACGACGCCGACAGCGACGAGCCGACGTACTCCGACACGATCGAGCTCGACCTCGGCGACGTCGTGCCCTCGCTCGCCGGCCCCAAGCGCCCGCAGGACCGCGTGCCGCTCGACGGCGCGAAGGACGCGTTCCGCTCGGCGCTGGGCGACCTGCTGGACACCGCGGACGTCGAGGAGGTCGCGGCCGCGCACGACGAGGCGGTCGCGGAGAGCTTCCCCGCGTCCGACCCGCCGGCCAACAACCTGCCGGGCCACGAGGCGCCCGACGAGCCGGTCTCCGCGCCGTCGGTCGCGGCCGGGACGGTGGTGGCCGAGCACTCGGACACCGCCGTCGAGGTCTCGATGAACGGCTCGACGTTCAACATCGACCACGGCCACGTGGTGATCGCGGCGATCACGTCGTGCACGAACACCTCGAACCCGAGCGTCATGCTCGGCGCCGGCCTGCTCGCCCGCAACGCGGTCGCGAAGGGCCTGACGCAGCAGCCGTGGGTCAAGACGTCGCTTGCTCCGGGCTCCAAGGTCGTCACCGAGTACCTCGACCGCGCGGGCCTGACGGAGCCGCTCGAGGAGCTCGGCTTCAACCTCGTCGGCTACGGCTGCACGACCTGCATCGGGAACTCCGGGCCGCTGCCCGACGAGATCTCGGCCGCGGTCAACGAGGCCGACCTGGCGGTCTGCTCGGTGCTGTCGGGCAACCGCAACTTCGAGGGCCGCATCAACCCCGACGTCAAGATGAACTACCTGGCCTCGCCGCCGCTCGTGGTCGCCTACGCGATCGCGGGCACGATGGACGTCGAGCTCGACCACGACCCGCTCGGCCTCGGCTCGGATGGCGAGCCGGTCTACCTGCGCGACATCTGGCCCTCGTCGCAGGAGATCGCCCAGGTCGTCGAGGAGGCCGTGCAGTCGGACATGTTTCGCAAGAGCTACGGCGAGGTCTTCGAGGGCGACGAGCGCTGGAACGGCCTGGACACCCCGACCGGCGACCGCTTCGCGTGGGACGAGCAGTCGACCTACGTCGCGCTGCCGCCGTACTTCGAGGGCATGAACCCCGAGCCGCAGCCGATCTCCGACATCGAGGGCGCGCGCGTCCTGGCCAAGCTCGGCGACAGCGTCACGACCGACCACATCTCGCCCGCGGGCTCGATCAAGAAGGACTCCCCCGCCGGCCAGTGGCTGATCGACCACGGCGTGGAGCCGCGCGACTTCAACTCCTACGGCTCGCGGCGCGGCCACCACGAGGTGATGATGCGCGGCACGTTCGCGAACATCCGCCTGCGCAACGAACTTGCGCCGGGCACGGAGGGCGGCGTGACGAAGAAGGACGGCGAGGAGATGTCGATCTACGACGCCGCGATGGCCTACGCGGAGGGGGGCACGCCGCTGGTCGTGCTCGGCGGCAAGGAGTACGGCTCGGGCTCGTCGCGCGACTGGGCGGCGAAGGGCACGAACCTGCTCGGCGTGAGGGCCGTGATCGCCGAGTCGTTCGAGCGCATCCACCGGTCGAACCTCGTCGGCATGGGCGTGCTGCCGCTGATGTACCCCGAGGGCGAGTCGGCCGAGTCGCTCGGTCTGACCGGCGAGGAGGAGTTCACGATCACTGGCCTGGCCGAGCCGCTCAACGCCGGCGACCTGCCGCGCGAGGTGACGGTGAAGGCGGGCGACAAGGAGTTCCAGGCGCGTGTGCGGATCGACACGCCCAAGGAGGCCGAGTACTTCCGCCAGGGCGGGATCCTCCAGTACGTCCTGCGCGCGCTGGCGGCGTCATGATCACCGAAGACGATCTTGTCGGGCGGCGGATCGTCGCGGCCGACCTCGACAACGTGCCCGACGGCTTCGCGATCCTGAGCTTCGACGACGGGACGACCCTGGAGATCCGCACGTCGAAGGTCGGGCAACTGCTGCTCAGCTCGGAGAAGGATGCAGGACTACGGCCCTGAGACCTACGGCGACCGGATCGCGGAGCTCTACGACTCGCTGTACGAGCGCGAGCTGGACACCGACGCCGCGGTCGACGGTCTGGCGCGGCTCGCGGGGTCCGGCCCCGTTTTGGAGCTCGCGATCGGCACCGGGCGTCTGGCGATCCCGCTCGCGCAGCGCGGCATCGACATCCGCGGCATCGACGCCTCCGAGGAGATGGTCGCGCGGCTGCGCGCGAAGCCCGGCGGCGAGGACATCCCGGTCACGATGGGCGACTTCGCCGACGTCGGCGTCGAGGGCTCGTTCAGCCTCGTGTTCGTCGTGTTCAACACGTTGTTCGCGCTCCTCACGCAGGAGGACCAGCTGCGCTGCTTCCGGAACGTCGCCGCACACCTCGCCGACGGCGGGCGCTTTGTCGTCGAGGCCTTCGTGCCGGACCTTGCGCGCTTCGAGCGCGGGCAGCGCGTCGGCGTCAGCGCGGTGAGCATCGACCGCGTGGACCTCGAGGTCTCGCGCCACGACGCGGTCAACCAGCGCGTCGACAGCCAGCACGTGTTCGTCTCGGGCGAGGGCACGCGGCTGTCGCCGGTCAGCCTTCGCTACGCGTTCCCGAGCGAGCTCGACCTCATGGCGCGGTTGGCCGGCCTCGAGCTCCAGGAGCGATGCGGCGGCTGGAGCGGCGAGCCGTTCACGAACGCCAGCCGCGATCACGTCTCGATCTACGGCTCCGACCGGACGCGCCCGTAGAGTCCGCCCGCGTGGGGTTCTCGGACTGGCTGCTCGCGCTGCACCTGCTGGCGGCGTTCGCGCTGATGGCCGCACTGGTGCTGTTCACGGCGGTGATGATCGCCAACTGGGGCGACGGGCGGCCGCAGCGTGCGTCCGCGTACTTCCGGGTCGCAGCGGTCGGCGGCCCGCTGATCGGCGCGGGCGCGGGGCTCGCGCTGTTGCTCGGCATCTGGCTGGCGATCGACCTGGACGCGTACCACCCGTGGGACGGCTGGATCATCGCGTCGATCGTCCTGTGGGCGATCGGCGGCGCGACCGGGTCGCGCGTGGGCGCCCACTACTCCGCGCTGCAGGAGCTGGTCGATCGGCTCTCGGCCGGAGGCGACGAGTCGAACGCCGAGCTGGCCGAGAAGCTGAGCGACCGCCGCATCCGCACGCTGCACGCGATCACCGTGATCGCGTTCACCGCCGTCCTCGTCCTCATGATCTTCAAGCCCGGCGCATGACCGTCCTCGCCCTCATCCGTCCCGACAGCTGGAACTGGGCGCTGCCGCGACGCGACGGGCACGCTTGCGCGCTTCTCCTACCGCATGCTCGTCATCGTCGCGCTCCCCGGGCTGATCCTGATGCGCGCCGGCGCCGCCTGGATCTATGACAAAGAGGGCTACAGCGGCAACAACGACCCGACCTGGCTCGGGATCGGCTTCACCACGGCGGACGGCGGCGCCGTGCTGTTCATCATCGCCCTGATCCTCGGCGGCATCGGCCTGCGGCGATCACGCCGCGGGCAGGGCGGCGACGGGCTGCTGCGCGCGAGCGGCGTCATCGCCCTTGTGCTGCTCGCGGCCTACGTCATCACCATCTGGGCGATGGCCGGCAAGCCCGACTGAACCTGCGCTACTCGATGCTCAGCAGCGTCTTGGGCTCGTGCTCGACCTGCAGCGTCGTGTGGTCGAGCCCGAAGCGCTCGCGCAGCATCCGCTCCAGGCCCGCGCGGCAGTCGTGGCAGTCGTCGTCCCACCCGACGACGATGTGAGCGCTCAGGCTCGGGAACCCGGACGTGACCTCCCAGACGTGGAGGTCGTGCACGGAGACGACGCCCGGGTACGCCGCAAGCGCATGACCGACGGCGTCGGGCTCGAGGCCGGCCGGGGCGGCCTCGAGGAAGATCCGGCCGGAGTCGCGCAGCAGCGACACCGCGGCGCGGGTCATCAGCGCGGCGACGAACAGCGCCGCGATCGCGTCGGCGCGGTCGAAGCCGGTCGCGAGGATCACGACCGCCGCGATCGCGGTTGCGATGAACGCGTAGAGGTCCGTGAGGATGTGCTGGAAGACGCCCTCGACGTTGACCGACTCGCGGTTCGCCCTTGCCAGCGCGCGCACCGCGACCACGTTGACCGGGATTGCGACGAGCGCGACCACGAGCACCAGCGCCGCCTCGACCTCGTGCGGGTTCGCCAGTCGCGAGATCGCCTCGATCGTGAACACGAGCGCGAGAACCGCCAGCACGGCGCCGTTGATCGCCGCGCTCAGCGGCTCCACGCGCTTGAGCCCGTAGGTCATCGCGCCGCCCGGCGGGCGCGCCGCCAGCCTCAGCGCCATGAGCCCGAGCGCGATCGCGCCCGCATCGGTCAGCATGTGCGCGGCGTCGGTCAGCAGCGCGACCGAGCCGGCGATCAGGCCGGCCGCGATCTCGGCCGCCATCAGCCCGCCGATCAGGACTAGCGCGACCAGCATCGGCCCACGGTCCGCGTCGGCGGAGACCGTGTGGTGATGGTGGTGACCGTGGGTCATGTGCCCCTCTGAGGGTAGTGTGGGCCAGGTATGCCCCTCGACGACACGTTGCGATCTCTGCTCGCCGCACAGGGACCATCCGGCTACGAGAGCGCCCCCTCCGCCGCCTGGCGCGCCGGCGCAGAGCGCTTCTCCAGCGACGTCGCGGCCGACGTCATGGGCAACCTGACCGCGCGCGTCCCCAGTCCCGAGAGCGGCCGGCCGACGCTCGCGCTCGTCGGCCACATCGACGAGATCGGCCTGATCGTCACGCACATCGACGACAAGGGCCGGCTGTTCTTCATCGGCGTCGGCGGGTGGGATCCGCAGGTGCTCGTCAGCCAGCGCGTGGACGTCACGACGAAGGACGGCGTCGTGCGAGGCGTGGTCGGGCGCAAGCCGATCCACCTGCTCGAAGAGGACGAGCGCAAGAAGGCCGTCGAGCTCAAGGACCTGTACGTCGACATCGGAGCCAAGGACGGCGACGAGGCGAAGTCGCTGGTCCGTGTCGGCGACGTCGCGGTCATCGCGGGCGAGCCGGTCGAGCTGCCCAACGACCGCGTCGTGTCGCGCGCGATGGACAACCGCCTCGGCGCCTACATCGCGCTGGAGGCCGCGCGGCTCGTGGCCGAAGCGGGCGGGGCGCCGTGGGACGTCGTCGCGTCGGTCGCGGTGCAGGAGGAGGTCGGGCTCAACGGGGCGCGCGCACTCGCCCACGGCCTGCGGCCCGACGTGGCGATCGTGATCGACGTGACCCACGAGACCGACACGCTCGGCGTCGACCCGAAGCGGATCAACGCCCACCCGTTCGGCTCGGGTCCCGTGATCGAGCGCGGCACGATCCTCAACGCGAAGGTCAGCGAGCAGCTGATCGAGGTCGCCGAGGCCCAGGGCATCCCGTACACGCTCATGGCCTCAGCGCGCGCGACCGGGACCGACGCCGACGTCATCCACTTCTCGCGCAACGGCGTCGTCACGGGCGGCATCGGCCTGGCGCTGCGCTACATGCACTCGGCCGTCGAGATGGTCCAGCTCGACGACGTCGCGAACTGCGCGAAGCTGCTCGCGGCGTTCGCCCAGCAGCTCACGCCGGAGAGCGACTTCAGCCGCGGATGACGCCGTCGGCGCGCAGCCGCCGGGCGATGATGTCCGCGGCGACGCGCGCGCCCGCGATGCTCAGGTGGATGCCGTCGGGCTGGCGCGCGTCGAAGCAGTGCCCGCGGTAACAGGCGCGTTGCTGGAAACGGTCGTGTGGCGTGAACACCTTGCGCATGTCGATCACGCGCACGCCGGAGCCGGCGCCCTGCGCCGCCCGCACGATCGCCCGGTTCACGGCCCGCAGCACGCGCGCGAGCCTGTCGCTGCGCGGGATCGGCAGCGTGAGCCAGTAGACGACCGCGCGCCCGCCGCGCCGGTACGAGCGCATCATCGACCGCGCACGGCCGGCGTAGCCCTTGATCCAGGCAGGCCCGCAGCAGCTCGCGCCGGCGATCGGGAACCCCTCGTTGGGGCCGATCCAGACGACGGTCGCATCCGGGTGGATCGAGCGCGCCTGCGCGGCGGCGTGGTGCATCCAGTTGAGGCCGAACACGCCGGCCTTCGAGATCCCGGTGGAGACGTGCGCCTCGCTGATGACGTGGTGCTGCGGCGCGAGCCGGTCACGCAGGATGCTGTCGACGACCTGGATCATCGAGTCGCCGGTCGCCAGCAGGCGCAGGTGGCGCTTGGGGGCGGAGCGCGTGCGCAGCTTGCCCGCCAGCGCGGCGTGCGCGCCGTCCCAGTCGCTCGTCGCGGTCCACGCAACCGTCGCGCCGAGGTCGATGCGGAGCGCCGCCGCGCGCGCTCGCACGGTCACGACCGAGCCGTGCCGGGTGGTCGGCGCGCGCCCGACGATGATCCAGGCGCCGTCGCGGCGCTGAGCGACGCGCGCGCCCTTGCCGTGCAGGCATGCCCGTCCCGCCGCGAACGAGACGCAGACGCGATGGCCGGCGTTCGCGTCGGCGGCGGGCAGCGGCGCGCTGAAGGTCAGCCGCGCGACGACGTCGTCGCGCGCCTGCCGGATCTGCGCTCCGGTGAGCACCGGCGGAGGTGGGGCCTGGGCGGCTGCGGCGATCACGCCAGCAGCGTCACGGCCTCGTCCGCGCGGTCGCGTGGGACGAAGAGGTGGTCGTGATGGAAGCCGGCGACGACGTTGCAGCTGATGCCCGCCTCCGCGAGCCGCGTAGCGAACGCGGCCGTGATGCCGACCTGCTCGAGCGTCGTCTGCGCGCCGAGCGTGATCCACCCCGCCACGTAGTCGTACGCCAGGCCGGCCGAATCCGCGTCGTCGCGGGTCAGCACGAGCGTCAGCCCTTCGGGCTCGACCACCGTGGCAACCGGCGCGACGCCGAGCGGCACGCCCTCCGGAACCGTGACGAACACGTACTCGCCGGGGTGCAGCTGCGGGTGCAGACTCATACGGACAGTCTCTACCGTTCGCGCCGTGCGACGCCTCGCCGCTGTCATGGCCGCAACCTGCCTCGCTGCGGCGCCGCCGGCTGCGGCGGCTCCGTCGCTGCTCCACGTCGGCGACTCGCTCGCCGTCGGCAGCGATCCGCCGCTGCGCCAGCTGCTGCCGGGCTGGTCGGTCACGACCGACGCCCTGAAGAACCGCCCGACCGCAGCCGGCGTTGCGATCATCGACAGCCGGCCCTCGCTTCCGGGCGCGCTGGTCGTCGAGCTCGGCACCAACGACAGCCCCGACCA
>VAYD01000215.1 GCA_005883905.1 Actinomycetota bacterium | reverse complement strand
CGATTCGTCATCACGGACGACAGCGGCCGCGAGTACACCACCTTCCGGGAGAACATCGGCGCTGCGGCCAAGGCCGCCGCCGGGCGCCGCGCCCGGATCGAGTTCCACGAGACGCAGCGCAGCGGCTTCACGAACGTCTACCTCGACAAGGTCGAGCCCGCCCCGGAGGCGCCGGAGACCGACGCCGCAGAGCCCGAGGAGGTCGGCTGGCAGGCCGCCACCGAGGCGGCGCCGTGGCTCGTGGGCTCGGACAAGCCGAAGGAGGCCGTCGAGCCCGAGGAGCTGTTCGAGCGGCTCAAGCCGTTCAAGGACCTAGTCGCCGACGACATCCGCGAGGGGGACGACGACGACGCTGCCTGACGGGCGCGCGGCGAGCGCGCCCATCGAGGCCAGCAGCAGGATCCAGCTTGCAAGCACGCCGGCGTTGCTCGCCGCGGTGAACGCGACGATGTTCGCCAGCACCGCGATGCTCAGCCCCGCGGCTGCCCAGGCGGGCGCCAGGCGCTCGCGGATGAGACCGATCGTCAGCAGCACGGAGCCGATCAGGATCGACAGGCCGCCGACCGTGAACACGATGCCCGCGCCGCCGGCGTTCTCGAAGCGATCCAGCGCCGCGGCCATCTGCGCGAGGTCGGCGTGGCCGGACACCATCTGCCAGCTGACGAACTGCGTCATCACGTCGCCGACGGCGACGATCGCGCCGAGCACCGCCAGCGCGCCACCGACCTCGCCGAGCCGCGGCGCACGCGAGCGCACGAGGCCGGCGATCCAGAGCAGCGCCGGCACGAACAGGATCGAGCCGATCAGGAGCAGGAGCGTGAACCAGTACGAGCGGTCTGGATGCGTCCGCACCGCCGGCCTCGACGTCGAGCTCGACGTCCAGGGCGACTGCGAAGGCCTCGAGCCTGCCGTGGACCTCTCCGCGACGAGCGACGACGCGACGGCGAACAGCGGGGCCAGGACAAGTGTTGATCTCATGCCCCGACGCTAGGCCGAGCCCGCCGCCCCTGTCTGCGCCCGTGGGAGCGAACCGATTCATCCTCAGGGATGAATCGAAACCAGCCTCCAGACGCATTGCGCCTGGTGCCGGAGCGTCGCTACCGTCTGCGCGATGAGGCGCCTCGATGCAGCGATCGCGATGCTCGTCGCGGTCGGTGTCGGGATCCAGGTCTTCGCGGGCAACGGCCAGGTCGGTACCGACGTGGCGGGTCCCCGCTGGCTGACCGTGCCGCTGATCGCCGTGCTGTCGGTCCCGCTGCTGTGGCGGCGGACGAAGCCGCTGCTCGTCGGCTCCATCGTCCTTGGCGGGATCGTCGTCCAGGGCCTGGTGACAGGCAGCACGCCGGAGGGCATCCCGTTCATCGTCATCTGGGTCGTCGTGCCGTACGGCATGGCCGCGTACGCCGATCGGCGCGAAGCCCGGTTCGGGCTGGCGATCGCGCTCGCGGCCTTTGCGGTCTACGCGATCCAGAACGACGACGTCGTGAGCGGCCGCGCCGGCGACGTCTGGTCCGGCGCGTTCTTCCTGATCGTGGCGGTCGGCGCGTGGCTGGCGGGCACGGTCGTGCGCGGGCGCAGGGAGACGGCGGAGCTCGCCGAGGCGGCTGCGGCGGCTCGCACCGACGAGCGCTCGCGCATGGCGCGCGAGCTGCACGACATCGTCTCCCACAACCTCAGCGTCGTCGTGCTGCAGGCGGCGGGCGCCCGCGCGCAGGCCACCGGCGACGAGGCCACGCTGGAGAAGATCGAGCGCAGCGGCCGCGAGGCGCTGGTCGAGATGCGCCGGCTGCTGGGCGTGCTGCGCGAGGACGACGACGAGGGCTCGCCACTTGCGCCGCAGCCCGGCCTGGCGCGGCTGCCGGAGCTCGTCGAGCGCGTCCGCACCGCCGGCCTCGACGTCGAGCTCGACGTCCAGGGCGACTGCGAAGGCCTCGAGCCTGCCGTGGACCTCTCGGCCTACCGGATCGTGCAGGAGGGGCTGACGAACGCGCTCAAGCACGCGGGTCCTGACGCCCACGTGACCGTGCAGGTGCACCGAACGGCGCGGCGGCTGGCGATCGCGGTGACCGACGACGGCGCCGGCCGACCCGCCGCGCCGAACGGCAGCAGCCACGGCCACGGCCTGGCGGGGATGCGCGAGCGCGTCGCGCTGCTCGGCGGCGACCTGCACGCAGCGCCGCAGCCCGGCGGCGGCTTCACGATCGACGCGTCGCTGCCCGTCCCGTGATCCGCGTCGTCATCGCAGACGACCAGGACCTCGTGCGCGAGGGCCTGCGGATGATGCTCGACGCCGAGCCCGACATCGAGGTCGCAGCCGAGGCCGGGAACGGCAGCGAGGCGCTCGCCGCGGCCCGGACCCACGATCCCGACGTCCTGCTGATGGACATCCGCATGCCCGAGCTCGACGGGATCGAGGCGACCGCGCGGCTCGTCGGCTCGAACGCGCGCACGCGCATCCTCGTGCTCACCACATTCGATCTCGACGAGTACGTCTATCGCGCGATGAAGGCCGGGGCGTCCGGCTTCCTGCTCAAGGACGCCAACCGCGAGCAGCTCGCCCACGCCGTGCGCACCGTCGCGGCGGGCGACGCGCTGCTGGCGCCGGCGATCACCCGCCGCCTCGTGGAGGACTACTGCAGGCGCCCGCCCCCGGGCGTCGACCAGCCCGCGGCGGCCGACGAGCTCAGCCCGCGCGAGCTCGAGGTCCTGCGCCTCGTCGCGCGCGGCATGGCCAACGCGGAGATCGCGCGGCAGCTCTTCCTCAGCGAGGCGACGGTCAAGAGCCACGTCGCCCGGATCCTGAGCAAGCTCGGCCTGCGCGACCGCGTCCAGGCGGTGGTGCTCGCCTACGAGTCGGGGATCGTCCGCCCCGGCGACGCTGCCTAGATGGTTGATTCCACGGCCCCGCGCGCACGGGTTCCGGCCGGTATCGGCGCCGGATCGTCGTCCTCGGGCTCGCCAATACCGCCCGGTATTGGCGTCCCCCTGCGTCCTAGACCGGCTTGATCCCGACCGGCCCCGCACACACGCGGCCGTGGAATCAACCATCTAGTTGCGCACGATCAGGAAGACGCCGGCTGCCAGCAGCACCACACCGATGATGCGCGCCGGCGTGATCGGCTTCTGCGCCACGTGCAGGATCCCGAGCTGGTCGATGATCACCGCCAGCGTGAGCTGGCCGGCGATCGTCGCGGCCGTCACCCCGCCGGCGCCGAGCGTTCGCACGGTCACGAGCACCGTGCTCACGTAGGCGACGCCGAGCAGGCCGCCGGTCAGATAAACCGGGCCCGCCCCGGTCGCGTGGCGGACGGTGCCGAGGCCGCCCTTCGCCAGCGACGCGATGACGAGCAGGGCGACCGTCCCGATTGCGAACGAGAGGAACGCCGCCTGGAACGTGCCGACGTGCTTGCCCAGGTGCGAGTTGATCGGCGCCTGCAGCGCGACAGCGCCGCCCACCGTCGCCGTCAGCACGACTGCAAGTCCGCGGTCCACCTACTTCGCCTCCAACCAGTTGGCCCCGACGCCGACGTCGACGTCGAGCGGCGGCTCGTGCTCCCACGGCGCGGCCATCTCGCGGCGGATCAGCTCGACGGACGCGTCGGTCTCGTCCGGCGGCCCTTCGAACAGCAGCTCGTCGTGGATCGTGAGGATCAGGCGCGTCTTGAGCCCCTGGTCGTGCAGCGCGCGATGGCAACGGACCATCGCCAGCTTCATCACGTCCGCCGCCGTGCCCTGGATCACCGTGTTGACCGCCAGGCGCTCGCCGAGCGTCCGCACCTGGTAGTTGCGCGCCTTGAGCTCCGGGAT
>VAYD01000214.1 GCA_005883905.1 Actinomycetota bacterium | reverse complement strand
CAGATCGACGAGAACACGATCGGCGTGGTCGCCGTCGTCGGCACGACGTTCACGGGCGATTGCGACGAGGTCGCCGGGATCGACGCGCACCTGCAGGAGCTCGCCGGCCGCGGGCTCGACGTGCCCATGCACATCGACGCCGCCAGCGGCGGCTTTGTCTTCCCGTTCTCCGACCCCGACTTCGCGTGGGACTTCCGCCTGCCCTCGGTGAAGTCGATCAACGTCTCTGGCCACAAGTTCGGTCTCGTCTTCCCGGGCGTCGGCTGGCTGGTCTTCCGCGACGACCAGCAGCTACCCGAGGACCTCGTCTTCTACGAGGACTACCTGGGCGAGCGCGACGCGACGTTCACGCTGAACTTCTCGGGCAGCTCGTCGTTCATCCTGGCCCAGTACTACAACTTCGTGCGCCACGGCCGCGCCGGCTACACGTCGCTGGTCCGCGCGATGGACACGAACGCCGCCGCGCTCGCCGGCCGGCTCGGCGGGATGGATGCGCTGGAGTTGATCGAAGGCTCGCCGCGGCTGCCGCTCGTGATTGCGCGCGTGCGCCCCGACGAGCCGTACACGGGGTCGGATCTGGTCGGGGAGCTCGCCAAGCGCCGCGGCTGGATGGTCCCGGCCTATCAGCTCCCGCCCGACAACGACGACCAGCAGATCCTGCGCATGCTCGTGAAGGTCAACCAGACCCGGGAGCTCGTCGACGCACTGTCCGACGACTTCGAGGCATCGATCGCCGACCTGCGCAAGCGCAGCGCGGGCGAAGACGTCCGGCAGCCCGTGCACAGCGGGCACGGGTACTGATCAGCTCAGGCAGTCGCCAGGAACGACAGGCGTGCGTCGAGGCCCGTCCACTCGAAGATGCGCGCAACGGACTCGCGCGGCGGGACGAGGGTCAGGCGCACGCCGTTGAGACGCATGCGCGTGTCGGCCTGCACGAGCGCAAAGAGGCCGGAGGAGTCGATCGTGTCGACGTCTGAGAGATCGATGCGCTCGACGTGCTCGTACTCGGTGATCAGCGCCTGCAACACCTCCGCCCCGTCCAGGTCGAGATCCCCATGGAGCCGAAGCTCGATCCGCCCCGGCTCGTAGCTCACGTCCGCCCTCAGCCTCTCCATGCATGTTCAAACGCGCGAAGCGCGCACGGGTTGGTCACTCACGCACCTCGGATCGCAGTAGGCCGATCGCGACGTAGACCATGAGCGCTGCGAACGCGAGCTCGATCGCCCGCTCGGGTACCGCGTTGACGATCACCACGCCCAAGGCGGCGAACGGAACCGCCAGCGCGCCGACGACGATCCCGTCGCGCAGGCGCAGATTGCCGTAGGTGCTCTGGCGATAGGCGCCGACCAGCGCGACCGGGACGATCGCAAGCAACGAGGTCGCCTCGGCGTCGACCTGGTTCAGGCCGAGCACGAACACGAGGCCGGGGACGAACACGACGCCGCCGCCAACGCCGAACATCCCCGCGATCGCACCCGCGACGAAGCCGATCGCGATCGCGCCGGCGCTCATCCGACGACCAGCTTCGCGGCGCTCCCGAGCAGCAGCAGCGCGAACAGCACCTGCAGCTGCCGGCGCGGCACGCGCTGCTGCAGCCAGGTTCCCGCGACGACCCCGCCGACCGCGGGGATCCCGACCAGCAGGCCGTCGCCGACGTGCACGTTCCCGTAGGCGAGCTGGACCACCACCGCGGCCCCGGCGACGATCACGATCGCCGCCAGCGACGTGCCCGTCGCCTCGCGCTCCTCGTAGCCGAGCCAGAGGATGAACAGCGGGACCATCACTGTTCCGCCGCCCACGCCGAAGAGCCCGCTGAAGACGCCCGCGCCCGCAGCGATCGCCGCGAGCTTCAGCGTTCGGCTCCGCGGCATGGATGCGATCATAGGTCGCGTGTCCGTCGCCGCCCCGCTCGCCGACGCGCTGGAGCCCCTGCGCTCCGAGCCCACCCGCGCCGCCGTCCTGCTCGACGTCGACGGGACGCTCGCGCCGATCGTGCGGCACGCCGACGACGCGCACGTACCCGAGCCGACGCGTGTGCCGCTGATCGCGATCGCCAAGCGCTACGGGCTCGTCGCGTGCGTGTCCGGGCGCCAGGCGTCGATCGCGCGCCGGATCGTGTCGCTCGGGACGATCACCTACGTCGGCAACCACGGCGCCGAGATCCTGCGCGGCGGCGCGACCGAGGCCGAGCTCGACCCCGAGGTCGCCGCCTGGGCGCCCCGGGTGCAGGACTTCGCCCGCTCGGCGATGACCGACGAGCTGCGGCGACTGCGCGTGCGCGACGAGGACAAGCAGGTCATCGCCGCGCTCCACTGGCGCGGCGCGCCGGACGAGGCCGCCGCCGAGCGCGCCGTGATGGCCGTGAAGGCGCAGGCGGAGGCGGCCGGGTTCTGGACGCACGAGGGCCGCAAGGTCCTCGAGATCCGCCCGCCGGTCGCACTCGACAAGGGCCGCGGGATCCGCCGCCTGCTCGCCGGCCGGCAACAGGTCGACACGGCGCTGTACGCGGGCGACGACCTCACCGACCTGGATGCGTTCTCCGTGCTGCGCGAGCTGCGCGACGAGGGTGTCCTGACGAGCGCGCTGTGCGTCGGCGTGGCCTCGGACGAGACTCCGCCGCGCCTGGCGGAGAGCGCCGACATGCTCGTCGACGGCCCAGCGGGGGTACGGGCGATGCTCTCGATGCTGGCCGCCTGACACCTTGCGCTTCGTCGACTTCCTGCGATCCACGGTGGTGCTGAGCGCCGGTGCGGCGACCACGCTCGGCGTCATCACCGTGCTCGCCGCCGGCCGCACCAGCGACGACGTGCTCGTCTTCGTCTGCGCGGGCTGGTGGGTGCTTGCCGCGGCGATCGGCACGCTGCTCGGCCGCAGGGCCGCGGCGACACCGCCGATCGCGCGCGTGCTCGCCGATGCGAAGAACGCGAAGATGCTCCCGGAGCACCGGCCCGGGTCCGTGCTGATCAACCGGCTGTGGCCGCTGCTCGTGAGCATGGTCGTCGCCGGCGGCCTGGCCATCGTCGTGCCGCAGGTGACCGGCGTGGCGACCGGGTTCGCGATCATCTGGGCGCTGGCGTGGCGCAAGCAGGACGGAGCCGTCGCGGCGATCGAGGAGCGCGACGGCGTGACGTTCTACGTCGAGCGGACGTCGCCGGTGCGCCCGATCCAGCTCGTGCGCACGCCGGGCTTCCGCCGAGAGGTGCCGTCGCTCAACGGGTCGCGGTGACCGACGTCCTCGTCGTCGCGCTGGGCTCGACCGGCGGCTGGCGCGCCTCCGACGCGGAGTTCGCGGCCGCGATCGAGCGCGCGGGCGCGTCCGTCGCGTTGGCGACGGCGGCGCCGCAACGCGACGTTCGCACCTATGCGCTCACCGACCTCGTCTGGGCGCGCGCGGGGCGCGCCGCCGCGCAGCGCGGCATCGCCGAGCACGCTCCGCACGCGATCGTCTACTCGACGACGACCGCCGCGCTGCTGTGGCCGCGGCCCGGCGCGATCCGCTTCGACACCCTGGCGCGCGACAGCCGCCCGGGCAGGCACGGCTTCTGGCAGCGCCCGCTCGAACGCCGGCGACTCGCCCAGGCGCCGCTGCTGGTCCCGATGACCCCCGACCAGCCCGGCGTCTGCGTGCGGATCCCGGTCGAGCCGAGCGGTGTGGGCGGAACCGCGCCACGCG
>VAYD01000553.1:2189-2625 GCA_005883905.1 Actinomycetota bacterium | reverse complement strand
CAACCAGGGCAGCCGCACCGTCGACCTCGGGGACTGGTGGGTGCGCGACTCGCTGCTGCGCCGCTACACGTTCCCGCGGGGGACGCAGGTCGCGCCGGGGCGGACCGTCACGTTGCACGTCGGGCACGGGACCAACTCGGCCGACACGTTCTATTGGGGCCTCGACGAGCCGGCGTTCGAGAACGCCGACAGCGAAGGGCGCGACCGCGGCGACGGCGGCTACCTGTTCGACCCGCAAGGCGACCTGCGCGCGGCGATGATCTACCCGTGCCTCGTGGCGTGCGCCGACCCGAACATCGGCGCCGTGGCCGTCACCGCGCATCCGCGCCGGCCCGAGTCGATCTTCGTGCGCAACGCGTCCGACCACCCGGTCGACCTGTACGGCTACGAGCTCGCGATCCACGGCTCGGCGTACGACTTCGGCGAGTGGCCGCCG
>VAYD01000553.1:461-2181 GCA_005883905.1 Actinomycetota bacterium | reverse complement strand
ACACGGCGCTGCACCGCTACTGGGGACTGACCGGGCTGAAGCTGCCCGACGCCGGCGGCTCGGTGCGGGTGCAGACGTTCACCGACATCACGCTCGCGTGCGACGCGTGGGGCTCGGGCGGCTGCTGAGAATGAGATGGCTGTCGCCGAACTCGTGCCAAAGGTAGCCGGCGGCCAGCGCCTCGTCGTAGCAGCGGCGCAGCAGCGGCTCGCCGGCTGCGGCCTCGAGCAGCTGCAGGTGTGACGCCTGCGGCTCGTGCCAGCCGGTGATCAGCCCGTCGATCGCATAGAGACCGCGCTCGGGTGTGACGACCAGGCCGGTCCAGCCCTCGGATGCGGCGACGGTGCCGTCGGGAGTCGCGGCGGTCTCGAGCGCGCGCACCACGGTGGTGCCGACGGCGATCACGCGCCCGCCGTCGGCGCGGACGTGGTTGACGAGGCGCGCCGTGGTCTCCGGCACCTCGTAGCGCTCAGGGTATGGCGGCTCGTGGCGCTCGGGCGAGGACACGCCTGTGTGGAGCACGAGCGGCGCGACGAGGATCCCTCGCGCCACGAGCCGCGTGATGAGCGCCGGGGTGAACGGCCGGCCGGCGCTCGGCATCTCCGCGCTGCCGGGCTGGCGCGCGAAGGCCGTCTGGTAGTGCTCGAGCGGCCACTGCTCGGTGATGTACGAGTAGCGGATCGGCCGCCCGTGGCGGGCGAGGTGCTCGGGCACGGAGGTGTCGCCGTCGAAGCGCGCGAGCCACAGGCGCGTGCCGCCGGCGTAGGGCGCGGCGAGCTCAAAGCTCGCGCCGGCGCCGACGGCGACCCGCTCGCCGGGGCGCAGGTGCTGCGCGTCGCGCAGCTCCACGACCCACCAGCGGTCCCCGGGCATGTGCGGCGCCTGCGTCGCGACATGGAGCATCGGCTCCGTGCCGTCCTCGCGCGCGGCCGGCAGCGCCGCGGGCAAGGTGGCAGACGTGTTGACGACGAGCAGGTCGCCGGCCGCCAGGAACCGCGGCAGGTCGCGGAACTGCGCGTGCTCGATCCGGCCGCCGGTGCGATCGGCGACCATCAGCCGGACCTCGTCGCGCTCCAGGCCGCGGGCCTCGGCGGGCGCCGTGGCCTCGAGGGCTTGCGGGAGCTGGAAGGCGAGCGCGGTCACGCGTTGACGGGGGAGAGGTCGTGGGCGCGGTAGCGCCCGTTCTGCAGCTGCCCGTCGATCAGGGCCAGGAACGCCGGGACGCTCTCCTCCGGAAGCGGCCGGTCGGAGATGTCCTCGCCGGGGAACGCCTCCTGGTGCATCTGCGTGCGCATGTCGCCCGGGTCGAGTGCGTAGATGCGCAGGTGCGGGCGCTCGACGCCGAGCACGGCGGTCCACTGCTCGAACGCCGCCTTCGAGGAGCCGTAGCCGCCCCAGCCGTCGTAGGCCTCGATCCCGGCGTCGGAGGTGACGTTGATGATCGTGCCGCCGTCGGGGATGTGCGGGAGCGCGAGCTGCGTCAGCGCCAGCGGCGCGATCGTGTTCACGCGGTAGACGTCTTCGAGCACCTCGAGCGGGTAATGCGCGAGCTCGGGCTGCGGGCTCGGTCCGAGGACGCTCGCGTTGTTGACGAGCAGGTCGATCTGCGGCCCTGCGAGCGCGACCAGTGCGCCGCGGTGGTTGGGATCGGCGACGTCGCCGGGCAGCGCGACGGCGTTGGTCAGGTCGTTCGTCGCGGCCTCGAGCGCGCCGGCGCCGC
>VAYD01000553.1:0-443 GCA_005883905.1 Actinomycetota bacterium | reverse complement strand
CGAGGGCGAGTCCGAGCCCCCTGGAGGCTCCGGTGATGATCGCTGTGGGCATGGCGCCGACGGTACGACCGGCCCGGTCGCGTTCGGTATGCGCAATTGGTCCTAGGACCCTCGATCGAGGCCCATCCGCACGGCATGTAGCGCCGCCTGCGTGCGGTCCGCGACGCCGAGCTTGGCGAGCACGTGGCCGACGTGGGTCTTGACCGTCTTCTCGGCGATGCCGAGCTCGAGGGCGATGCGCTTGTTGGAGTAGCCGCGGGCGATGAGGGCGAGGACCTGCTGCTCGCGGGCGGTCAGGCGCTCGGCCGCCGGCTCGCCGGCGGGCTGGGCGATCGCCTCGACGAGGCGGGCGGCGATGAGCGGGTCCAGCAGCGCCTCGCCCGCATGCGCCGCGCGGATCGCGCGGGCGAGCTCGGCCGGGGCCACGTTCTTGAGCAGGTAGC
>VAYD01000213.1:3659-8523 GCA_005883905.1 Actinomycetota bacterium | reverse complement strand
GCCCGGATTGTGCGCGCGGTCCCGAGGCGTTCCCCGATCGTCCCCGACACCAGCTGGACGACGGCGAACGGCAGGATGTACGCGGTGATCGCGGCCAGCGTCACCGCCGTGGTCGAGGCGTCGAAGCGGTCGCGCAGCTCGGGGATCAGCACCGTGAGCACCCCACCCCCGAACGGGCCGAGGAAGCCGCCGAGGTAGAGGGCCTGACGGCGCACGCGTCAGTCGGCGACCCAGGAGCGCGTCAGCGTCAGCCAGAAGGCGAGCCCCGCGTGATCGCCGTAGCGCTTGAAGCGCCGCAGGATCTGCTGGTCGGTCTGCTTGCGCCCGCGCAGCTTCGCGTAGGTCGGGCGCGTCCACGAGTCGAGGATCAGCCGCGAGTGGCGGCCCATCAGCATCATAATGTGCGCGGCGGCGTAGGGCCCGACGCCGGCGAGCGCGAGCAGCCGCTCCTCGAGCTCCTCGTCGGGCAACTCTTCGCGCGGCGCGGCCGCGAGCGCCTCGAGGTCGAGCTCGCCGGACGCGACGTCGTCGGCCAGCGCGCGCAGATACGGGCCGCGGTACCCGGCGCGCACGTCGTCGCTGTAGAAGGCGTCCGTCGCAGCCGCCATCGCCTCGGGCGTGGGGAAGGCGTGGCCGCCGCCGACAGCGGCTTCGCCGAGGCCGCCGACGAGGCCGTTGACCATCCGAACGGTGCCCGACCACGCGCAGTTGGTGGTGCAGATCGTCTTGACGACGTCCTCGAAGACCGTCTGCGAGCGCATCATCCGGCCCGCTCCGGTGGACGCCCACGAGAGATCGCCGTCGGCGAGCACGAGCTCGTAGAACGCCGACAGGTCCTCGTCGAGCCGCAGCACGTGGCGCACGCCGTCCAGCGCGGCCTGTTGGCGGGCCTTCGAGTTGGCCGGCGCCGTCACGCGCACGCGCGTCTTGGCGGCCTCCCGCACGCGGACCGCGAGCGGACGGCCGCGCGGCATCCGCAGCACGATCGCGAACCCGAGCTGGTCGGGATCGGGCGTCATCGGCGGCAGCGTCGTCAGCCCGTGGCAATCGACGGTGCGGCGCAGGTCGACCGGCTCGCCACCAGCGCCCTTCAGCGCGATCGTGGCGGACCAGGGCTCAGTAGCCGCGCTTGGCAAGGAACCTCAGGAGGTCGCGCACGAACTTGCGCTGGCTCTTCGGTGCGAAGCCGTCGCTGGGGAGGCGGCCCTGGCGGGCAAGGCGGTCCAGTGTCCGCTTCGCGTAGCGCCTGTGGCCGAGCATCAGCTGGTCGGCGGTCCAGGCCGCGATCGCGCCGCGCGGCTCCTCGTTGCGCGAGATCTTCGTGAACGTCTTCCACGCCGCCTTCGCGTCCTTGCGGATCCGGTCCGGGAAGCGCTTCGTGACGAGCTCCCAGCTCCCGGCGCGCAGGTCGTAGATCCGGATCGGCATCACGCTGAACGCGAACGCGGTGAACGCGTAGCCGAACCGGTAGTCGGCGGTGATCAGCTCCTTGACGCCGTCGCCGTCGAGGTCGGCGATGCGGTAGCCGGGGTCGCCGAAGTTGCGATCGGCGGACACATAGGTCGTCCCGTTCCAGCGGTAGAAGCGCGACAGGTAGCAGCAGTGCGCGCCGCCGGTGTAGAGGTCGACGATGACCTCGGGCTCGCCGTCGCCGTCGAGGTCGTCAATGATCACCGAGTCGCGGTTGCCGAAGCCCGCGGGCGCGCAGAACGGGCTGTCGCAGTCGCCGAACGTCGGGTCGCCGGCGAGCACCTGCGTGCCGGCGCGGCTGATCGCCAGCTGCATGTTCGTGTACTCGAACGAGTCCTGAACGTGGTCGTAGGACAGCGTCGCCGAGATGCTGCCGGAGGTCGCGGTCTCGGTCGTCGCAAGCGCGGGTGAGGCGGAGGCGGCGAGGGCCGCGAGGGCGATGAGGATGGACCGGGCGCGCATGTGGCGACTGTATCGCCCGCGCGATCAGCAACCCAGAGGGAGTCCGCGGCTGTCGCCGGGGCGGGCACGGCGCAGCCTGAGGCGCAGGTCGAACGGCGCCGGCTCGCCCTGTTGCGTGGCGATGATCACGCGGTAGCGCCGGCCGAGCCGCGACGCGAACCGCACCGCCGCCGTGTAGCACTCGCCGATCGTGCCGATCGAAGCAGTGTGGCCGGCGATGATCGCGCCGCCGCCGATCAGGCCGTCGTAGCGCCGGTCGAGCGGCGTGTCCGTGCGGAACACCAGCCGCACGCTGTCATCCGCGCTGCGAAACAGGTAGGGCGTACCGACCAGCGACGGCTCGCTCTCCGGCGCGCGGGCGGGCGCCGCCGTCGCCGTGGCGGGCAGGAGCAGCAGGAGCAGGATCGCTCGGCGCATCGTGGTGTCAACGAGCGCCCACTGGTTAAGGTCACGCCATGCGCATGCGAGCCGCCGTCCTGGAGGAGTTCGGCGCGCCGCTCGTCGTCCAGGAGGTCGATCTCGCCGAGCCGAAGGCCGGCGAGGTGCTCGTCCGCCTCGAGGCCTGCGGCGTCTGCCACACCGACATGTACACCGCGTCCGGCGCCGATCCGTCCGGCTACGCGCCGACGGTGCTCGGGCACGAGGGCGCGGGCGTCGTGGAGGCTGTTGGCCCCGACGTCACCGACCTCGCCGTCGGCGATCACGTCGTGACGCTGTTCTCGCCCCAGTGCCGGGAGTGCGAGCACTGCCTGTCGCCGAAGACCAACCTCTGCCTCGCCATCCGCGAGCAACAGAACCTCGGCTATCTGCCCGACGGCACGACCCGCCTGTCACGCGACGGCGAGGCGATCCGCCACTTCATGGGCACGAGCACCTTCGCGGAGTACACGGTGATGCCGGAGATCGCGCTGGCGAAGGTGAGCACGGACGCGCCGCTCGACCGCGCCTGCCTCTTCGCCTGCGGCCTGTCGACCGGGCTTGGCGCCGCGATCAACACCGCCAAGGTCGAGCCCGGCTCGTTCTGCGTCGTCTTCGGCGCCGGCATGGTCGGGCTGGGCGCGGTCGCCGGCTGCCGGCTCCAGGGCGCCGAGCGGATCGTGTGCGTCGACATGAGCGAGGACCGCCTCGAGCTGGCGCGCGGCCAGGGCGCGACCGACCTGCTGATCGGCGGCGACGACGCCGTGCAGAAGATCCTCGACATGACGCGCGGGTTCGGCGCGGACTACACGTTCGAGGCGACCGGCCTGGTCGGCGTGATGCGCCAGGCGGTCGAATCGGCGCGCATGGGGTGGGGGCTGTGCACGGTCGCGGGCGTCGCCGGCAAGGGCGAGACGCTCGACATCGTGCCGCGCTACCTGATCACCGGGCGGCGCGTCTGCGGCTCGTCGTTCGGCGGCGTCAAGGGCCGCGACCAGGTCCCCGTGCTCGTCGAGCGCTGGCTGGCGGCCGAGATCGACGTCGAGCCGTTCGTCTCGCACACGATGGGGCTCGACCAGGTCAACGAGGCCTTCGAGCTGATGGAGCGCCAGGACGGGATCAGGAGCGTGATGCGCTTCTGACCCAGGCGATGAAGACCAGCTGGAACGGCAGCCGCGCGTAGAGCGCCGCCGGCGGGATCTTCTTGTAGCGCTCGGGATGCAGCGCCATGTGCAGGTTTGCGGGGAAGATCGCGATCAGCGTCGCGATCAGCCACCACGCGCCGAGACGGCGCGTCGGCGCCAGCATCAGGGCGGCGCCGCCGGCGATCTCCGCGACGCCGCTGATCGCGACGAGCTCGTCGTGCGCCGGCAGGTAGTCGGGCATGATCGCCCGGTAGAAGCGTGCGTTGCGGAAGTGATTCGCACCCGACGCAATGAAGAACGGCCCACAGAGTCGTTTGAGCATCCGCGAGACTCTGACTGATGAGCGACGTGATCGTCTACGAGAAGCGCACGTGCACCACCTGCCGCCAGGTCGCCGACCTGCTGCGCTCGCGCGGCATCGAGTACGACGACGTCCAGTACCACGTCGAGGGGATCAGCGAGGCCCGGATCCGCGAGGTTCTGGCGCTGGCGGGCATCTCGGCCCGCGACACGCTGCGGATGCGCGAGGACGGCGCCGCCGAGCTCGCCGAGGCCCCGGAGGACGAGATCGTCGCGGCGATGGCGGCGCGTCCCGAGCTGCTGCAGCGCCCGATCGTCGTCCGCGGCGACCGCGCCGTCCTCGCACGGCCGCCGGAGAAGGTCCTCGAGCTGTTCGAGTGAGAATCAGGGGTCTGACCCCTCATTCTCACGTGAGAATCAGGGGTCTGACCCCTGATTCTCAGCGCGACGGGATCCTGAGCTCGTCCGGGACGACCTCGACCGTGAGCTCGCGGTCGCCGCGGACAAGCGTCGCGGTCGCGTGGTGGTCGATGCGGTCGTCGGTCATGAGGCGCTGGAGGTCGTCGACGCCGTGCAGGGCCATGCCGTCGAGGGCGAGCAGGAGGTCCTCGGGGCGGATGCCCGCGCGGTCGGCGGGCGAGCCGGGCACGACCTCGATCACCTCGACGCCGGTCCGACGGCCGGTGCGCTGCGCCACGCGCGGGGGCAGCGGGCGCGAGCCGCCGGCGATCCCGAGGTAGGCGCGGCGGACCGCGCCGTCCGTCATCAGCGCGTGGACGATGCGGCGCGTCACGTCGTTGATCGGCACCGCCAGCCCGAGGCCGACGCCGGCGACCGCGGTGTTGATCCCGACGACGCGCCCGTCGCCGTCGGCGAGCGCGCCGCCGGAGTTGCCGGGGTTCAGCGCGGCGTCGGTCTGCACGACGTTCTCGACGAGCCGCTGCGCGCCGCGCGGGCCGACGGGCAACGACCGGCCGACCGCGCTGACGACGCCCGCCGTCACGCTGCCGCCGAAACCGTGCGGGTTGCCGATGGCCACGACGAGCTGGCCGACGCGCAGCCGGCCGGCG
>VAYD01000213.1:0-3575 GCA_005883905.1 Actinomycetota bacterium | reverse complement strand
GCGACGGTGAACCGCGGCTCGCTGCCGTCTGAAACCGATAGCGCGCCGCCGCGGGCGCGTTCGACCACGTGCGCGCTGGTCAGCAGGAACCCGTCGGGCGTGATCGCGACCGCGCTGCCCGCGCCGCGGCGCAGCCGCACGTTCGCGACGCTCGGCGAGAGCAGCTGCGCGACGCGCGTGACGACCTGGGAGTACGCATCGAGCGCCTCCGCGTCCGTCGGGCGCTCATTGCTTACGAACTGTAAGCCTGCCATGCGCCGACGGTACCACGCCGCCGAGGCGTGCCGGTCAGGTCGTCAGCACGATCTTGCCCCGCACGCCCCCGGCCTCGAGCCGGCGGTGAGCCTCGGCGGCCTGGCTGAGCGGCAGCGTGTCGGCGACGCGGGTCGTGAGTGTGCCGGCCTCGTGCTCGGCGACGATGCTCGCGAGCTGCTCGCGATCCGGCACCACGGACTGGCGCTCTACGCGGATCTCGCGCTCGGCGTCCGGCGCCGGGCCGGCGACTGTGACGAACGCCCCGCTGTCGCGCACGACACCCAGCAGCGGTGCGCCGACGCCCGACGTGTCGATCGCAACGTCGACGCCGCCGGGCGCAAAGCGCCGGACCGCGTCGATCAGCGCGGCAGGCTCGCCGCGCGCCACCACCTGCTCGGCCCCGAGCCCGGCGACGTACGCGGCATCGCCCTCGTCGGCGGCCACCGCGACGACACGGCCGCCGCGAGCGGCCGCGATCTGCACGGCGAACCCGCCAACCCCGGCGCTGCCGCGGTCGACGAACACGGTCTGCCCGGCCTCCACGCGGGCGAGGTCGATCGTCTGTCGCGCCGTCAGCCCGTTGAGCGGCAGGGTCGCCGCGGCGATCACGTCGGCGTCATCCGGCAGCGCGGCGACCCACTCGGGCTCGACCAGGACGACGTCGGCGTTCGTGCCGCTCGCGGGCACGTCCATCCACGGGACCATCGCGACGACCCGCTGGCCGGCGCGCAGCCCGTCGAGGTCGTCGAGGAGCGTGCCGGCCAGGTCCCATCCGAGGACGAACGGGAGCTCGAGGGCCGGGATGGGGAAGGCGCCCGCCCGGATATCGACGTCGATGGGATTCAGCGTCGTAGCGGCGACGGCCACGCGGGCCTTGCCGGGGCCGGCGTCGGGGGTGTCTCGCTCGACCTCGTGCAGGACGTCGGCCGAGCCGTACTGGGGAACTTCAATCACACGCATGTACTCACCGTAAGAAACCAACTCTCTCTTGGGAAGAAGGCACCCATCGGTTAGTATCAGCGCGGCCATGAGCTACGACGTCTACGACCGCGCATGTCCGACCCGCCAGGTCCTCGACCGAATCGCCGACCGCTGGACCGCGCTCGTCGTCGGGCGCCTCGAGGAGGGCACGCAGCGCTTCTCCGAGCTGCAGCGAGAGATCGGCGGGGTCTCGTCGAAGATGCTCAGCCAGACGCTGCGCTCGCTCGAGCGCGACGGCCTCGTCGAACGGACGGTCCACCCGGTCGTCCCGCCGCATGTCGAGTACCGGCTGACCCCGCTCGGCGAGACGCTCACCGAGCCGCTGGCCGCGGTGCGCGAATGGGCCGAGGCGCACATCGAGGCGGTCGAGGCCGCCCAGGAGCGCTACGAGGCGGTCGAGCGCGACCCGGCGCCCTGGCAGCGGCCTAGGGCTGTTCCAGGCTGAACAGTTCCTCGCCCATCGCGAGGACGAGCGGCTCCGCCCCGCGCGCGGTGATCGACAGGGCGTGCTCGGACGGCAGCGTCGGGAACGTCGCCATCACGACCACGGTCGGGCCGATGTTGTTCGCCATCGCCCGCACCGAGTCGCCCATCGCCTGCAGCACGCCGATCGGCGAGCGGACCTCGCGCGCGTCCGGGTCGACCTCGAACGGCGGCGGCTGCACGACAGCGGGGACCTCGATCGGGTCGTCCACGTCGAGCTCGATCGCGTGCGGCAGCGCGACCGTGCTGCCCGGCGTCGTCACCTCGATCGGCGCCAGCCGCGGGCAGTCCACCATCGAGTCCGGCGTCACGGCGACGACGCGCAGCGCGCCGCTGCGGTGGATGAACTCGCGCAGCGCGTCGACGACGTTGTCCAGCGGGCCGGCGCTCGCGACCAGGTCGATCTCGTTCACGGCCCCCAGGATCCCAGACGGCGCCGCGCGCGCTCGCGTCGGAGTCGCGAAACCGCGGCTGAACGGGCTCGGTATGACGGGCGCGGTGGAGCGCGTCGATGACCCGCGGCGAGAGCACCGATCCGCCCGACACCATCTCCAACACCTCACGACCGGCCCCAGGGAGCCGGCGCATGCGCCAGCGCATCCAGCGAGGGTACCCGACGCGTGCCGCGTAGTAGATCTGTCCATTTGCACGATCTCGGGGCTTCAACTGGGACAATCCCGGCCCGTTATGGGTCAGTCGGTCACGCCCGTGGCCCGTGAAGCACGCCTCCTTACACTCTCGATCGATCTGCTCGGCGCCGCAGGCTTCGACGGCTACCTGAAGCTGCACAACCCCGCGTGGAACCGCGCACTCGGGTACGACGATCATGAGCTGGCCACGACGCCGTACATCGACCTGATCCACCCGGATGACCAGGCGGCGGCGCGCGCGGTGATCGACCGGATGGCGAACGGCGGCACGACGATCGAGTTCGTCTGCCGGATCCGGCGCCGCGACGGCATGTGGCGCCACATCCTCTGGTCGGGTCAGGGAGCTCCCGACGACGGCTGCTTCTACATCGTCGGCAAGGACGTGACCGAGCGCCGGCGGCTCGACCAGGAGCTCGAGAACCGGGCCGAGCGCCTCGAGCGCATCAACGCCGAGCTGCAGGACTTCGCCTACATCGCGTCGCACGACCTGAGCGAGCCGCTGCGGATGATCACGAGCTACCTGCAGCTGCTGCAGCGCCGCTACGGAGGCCAGCTCGACGAGACCGCCGACGAGTTCATCCACTACGCCGTCGACGGCGCGGAGCGGATGAAGCTCCTGATCGACGACCTGCTGCGGTACTCGCGCGTCGGCAGCGTCGAGGTCCAGCGCGTGCCGGTCGATGCCGACGCGATCCTCGAAGGCGTGCTGCGCTCGCACGAAGGCGCGATCCTCGAGAGCGGGGCGACGGTCACCCATGGCCCGCTCGGCACCGTGCAGGGCGACGCGACCCAGATCGGCCAGCTGCTGCAGAACCTGATCGCCAACGCGATCAAGTTCGCGCGCGACGACATCCCGGCGCAGGTTCGCATCGAGCGCGTCGACGAGCCGCGTCAGTGGCACATCGTCGTGCGCGACAACGGCATCGGCATCGAGGAGCGCCACGCCGAGCGCATTTTCAAGATGTTCGGCCGGCTCCACGGCCGCGAGGAGTACGCCGGCACCGGCATCGGCCTGGCGATCTGCCGGCGGATCGCCGACCGCCACAGCGGCCGCATCTGGGTAGAGTCGGCGCCCGGCTCGGGCTCGGCGTTCCATGTCGCGTTCCCGGACGGGTCATGAGCTCAATGCCCGCGACACAGGACGTCATGGCTCCCGGCAAGGAAGCGCTGAGGGTCCTCTCGATCGAGGACAACCCGGGCGACGCG
>VAYD01000024.1:2819-15488 GCA_005883905.1 Actinomycetota bacterium | reverse complement strand
AAGATCGACTGCTTGAAGATCTGGGAGTAGTTCTCCGTCGACCAGTCCTTCGGGATCAGCCGGCCATCGGCGATCGTCCCCGCCGACTTGAACGACAGCATCGTGATCCAGAAGATCGGGAACAGCGCGAAGATGATCACGCAGGTGTTCGCGGTCCCCCAGCCGAAGAGCTGCTGGAAGCGTGACCGGTCGTTCATCTCTCACCTCGCTGCTGTGCCAGGGACGTACCGAAGCCCTTGACGAACACGAACGCGATCAACACCACGCAGAGGAAGATCAGGATGGAGACCGCGGAGCCGAGCCCGAGATTCAGCCGGTTGAGCAGCTGGTTGTAGCCCAGGATCGAAACCGTCTCGAGGTGTGGGTTCGGGCCGTTGGAGATGATGTAGGCCGAGTCGAAGATCCGGAACGCGTCGAGCGTGCGGAACAGCAGCGCGACAAGGATCGCCGGCTTCATCAGCGGGATCGTGATCTTCCAGAAGCGCTGCCAGGCCGAGGCGCCATCCACGCGCGCCGCCTCCTGCAGCTCCTCGGGCACGAGCGTCAGGCCGGCGAGGAGCAGGAGCGCCATGAACGGCGTCGTCTTCCAGATCTCGGTCGCTATCACCACGAAGTAGTTCCAGAACGGGTGGGTCGGATCGAGCGGGTCGAAGTCCATCCCCAGGGCCTTGGGCACGAAGCCGCCGACCGCCGAGGACCACGCGAACCGCCAGGCGAACGCCGCGACGACGGTGACGATGCCGTACGGGATCAGCGCGGAGGTCCGGACCAGACCGCGGCCGAAGATCGCGCGGTGCATGATCAGCGCGAGGGCCATGCCGAGCGCGAGCTCGAACGTCACCGAGACGACGGTGATCAAGACGGTGTGCCAGACGTCGCTCCACCACAGCGACGAGCTCAGGACGCTCTTGTAGTTGTTGAGCCCGTTCCAGGTGCGGTCGTTCGGGAAGCGCAGGTCCGCGCGCAGCAGTGAGAGGTAGACGGCGTAGAGGATCGGATACGCCGTGACCGCGAGCATCACGATCACCGCCGGCGCACACAGGTACCACGCGAGCTTGCGCTCGGCCTTTGCTCGATCGGTCTCGGACTTCGGGGCGCCTCGAGTTGGGGCGGCAGGGGCTTCGGCGACGGTCGCGCTCATAGCAGTGCCTGGGAGTTGAGGGCGTCCTTGAGCGTCCCACGCAGGGAGTTCACGAAGCCGTTGGTCTGGATGCTGGTCGGCGGCGAGACGGCCTTCGCGACCGCGAGTGAGACATCCGCATAGGCCGGCGTCACGGGCCGCACCGCGGCGGTCGCGAGCTGCTTGCGGATCAGCGCCGCGAACGGATACGCCTTGATCAGCTCAGGATCCGAGTAGAGGCTCTCGAGCGTCGGCGGCAGCCCGCCCTTGATCGCCGCCTCCTTCTCGTTCTCCTCGTTGCGCATGCAGGCGGCGGCCGCGAACGCCTCGTTCGGATGCTTCGTGTACGCGCCGACGCCCCAGTTGATGCCGCCGATCGGCGCCTTGGCGGCCGTCCCGGGCGTGATGCCGGGGTACGGCGCCCACGCCATGTTCTTGTAGATGTCCGGAGCGTTCGTCTTCGCGCTCGGATAGACGAACGGGTAGTTGACCTCGAAGTACGCCGTGCCGGCCTCGAACGCGAGGCGGTTCTCATCCTCGTGCTGGCTGGCGAGCGACGGATCCGCGGCCGGGGAGTGCGCGAGCTTGCTCATCGTGTTGGCCGCCACCTGCCCGGCCGGGCCGAGCGTGACCGTCGTGCCCTTCACGATCGTCCCGCCGGCGGACTGCACGAGCGAGTTGAACCACACCATCACGCCCTCGTACTGGGCGCCTTGGATCTCGATGTGCGTCTTGAGGTTCGTCGCCTGCGCGATCAGGCCGGTCCAGGTGTCGGCGGGCTTGCTGACCTTGTCCTTGCGGTACCAGAGCAGCTGCGTGTTGGAGTTCGCCGGCGCCGCGTAGAGCTTGCCCTGGTAGGTGGCCGTCGCGAGCGGACCCGGCAGCGTCCCCTGCTTGACCTGTGCCGCCAGCGCTGTCGGCCACTCCTTGATCCAGCCGGCGGCGGCGAACTCGGCGGTCCACACGACGTCCATGCCGGCGATGTCGATCGACGAGTCCTTCGCGGCGAGGCGGCGGACCAGCGACTGGCGCTGCTGATCGGCTTGGTTCGACAGCGCGTTGAGCGTGACCTTGTACTTGCCGCCCGAGGAGTCCGTGCAGCGCTTGGCCGCGTCCTTGAACGAGCCCGACGGCTCGTTGAACACCCAGAGATTGATGTTCGCCGGCCCGGACGAGGAGCCGCCACCGCATGCCGCAAGTGCAAATGATGCGGCAACAGCCCACCCCGCGATGACGACCGGTCTGCGCATGCCCTCCTGCCCGCGTTCCTTCCCCTGCCGCGTGCTGTTTGAAACAAACCGGCTAGTCGGTCGCGAGCATCGCGCCGCCAGGCGGCAGTGCAGCGGCGCTGGACTCCAGAGTCGCGAGCAGCAGATCCCGGACCGGTGGCGGAGGCTGCGGGCTGTCGCCGAGGTTGAGCGCGACGACGTGCTTGCCGCGGCGAAACGCGACCACCCCGGGCGCCGCGTCGAGCAGTTCGAACCCGCCTTCGATCTGGCGCCGCAGCGCGATCAGCTCGCGGTACCAGGCGAGCATCGAACCCGGGTCGTGCTCCTGCTGCGCGGCGGTTCCGCCGGGCGGGATCGCAATGTCGAGCCACGGCGTCCCGGACGTGAAGCCGGCGTTGGCGGCGCCGTCCCACGGCATCGGTGTGCGATGACGGTCGCGGCCGGCGCGGTCGTGGCCGCCGTCGGGCCCGTCGGCCATCCCGAGCTCGTCGCCCTGGTAGACGAACGCCATCCCCGGCAGCGTCAGCAGCAGCAGCGCGGCGGCGCGCACGTTGCGCGGCCCGACGCGATCGGGCAGCCGCGCGAAGTCGTGGTTGGAGAGCACCCATGCGGCCTTGCCGCTGGTCGTGGCCGCGGCGATCGCGGCGCGCACTTTGTCGGCCTCCCACGGCGCGTGCAGCAGCTCGAAGCTGAAGCAGGCGTCGAGGTGCTCGACGTACGGCGCGAGGCGATCGGACAGGAGGTAGACCTCGCCGACGAGCAGCGCACCGGGCCCGGCGGCTCCGCGGATCTGCGCGATCGCTGTCCCGATGTCTGGCGCGTTGCGCGAGTTGCGCGACTGCAGCCCGGCGTCCATGTATGCCTCCGGCAGCGGAGGCGGGCCATCTGCGGGCGGGTCGTCGCGCAGCTCGGGATCCTTGAGGATCCGGTCGAGCGCATCGATGCGAAACCCGTCGACGCCGCGGTCCAGCCAGAAGCGCAGCACGTCGCCGAACGCCCTGGGCACTTCGGGGTTGCGCCAGTTGAGGTCCGGCTGCTCGGGATAGAAGGAGTGCAGGTACCACCGGCCGGAGACCGGGTCGCGCGACCAGGCCGGCCCGCCGAACGTCGCGCGCCAGTTGTTCTGCGGCCCGTCGCGATCGGACCAGACGTACCAGTCGGGGTGCTCGCGGAACCACGGGTGCTCGATCGACGTGTGGCAGGGCACGACGTCGAACAGGACCTTCAGCCCGTGCTCGTGCGCCGCGGCGATCAGCGCGGCGGCGTCTTGCAGGGTTCCGAAGCGCGGGTCGACGTCGCGGTAGTCGGCGACGTCGTAGCCGCCGTCGACCAGCGGCGACGGGTAGAACGGCGACAGCCAGATCGCGTCCGCGCCGAGGCCGGCGATGTGATCCAGCCGCTCCACGATGCCGCGCAGATCGCCGTCGCCGTCGCCGTCGGAGTCCTGAAAGGACCGCGGATAGATCTGGTAGACGACCAACGTCAGGCGAGCGCAAGCGCGTGGCCGGCGACGAACCCGTCCCCCGACACGATCTGGTCCACGATGTCCTGGCGGACCGGCTCGTTCGTGGTCACGACCATCACCGCGAGCTCGCGGCCGCTGCCCTCGTCCGGCGTGTGCCCGACGGCGGCCGAGCTGATGTTCACGCCCTGCTCGCCGAACGCGGTGCCGACGCGGCCGACCATCCCGGGCACGTCCGAGTAGCGGAAGATCGCGAGGTGGGGCTCGAGCTGCAGGTTGAAGCGCTGCCCCCATGCCTCGAGCAGGTGCGGGCGGTTGCGGTGGCCGAACACGGTGCCGACGACGCGCTCGCGGTGCTCGCCCGACACGACGGCGACGCGCAGCAGGTCGGTGAAGTCGCGCGCGGCCGTGCTCGACGTCTCGGCGACCTCGATGCCGCGCTCCTGCGCGATCGACGGCGCGCTGACCTCGTTGACGTCCTCCTCGGTGTGGCCGCTCAGGACGCCGAGCAGCACCGCGACGCCGAGTGGGCGCGTGTCGCGCTCGGCGATGCGGCCGAGGTACTCGACCTCGACGCGGTCGATCGAGGAGCCCTCGCTGAGCACGGCGGCGAGTCGGCCGAGCTGACGCGCGAGCGGCAGGAACGGCCCGAGCACCTCGAGGTCCTCGACGGCGACCGCGGGGACGTTCACGGCGGTGAGCACCGCTCCCCCGGTGAGCGCGGCGACGACCTGCTCGGCTGCCTGGAAGCCGGCGCGGTCGGTCGCCTCGGCGGTCGATGCGCCGAGGTGCGGCGTGACGATCACGTTGGGCCGGCCGAAGAGCGGGTGCTCGGTGATCGGTTCGGAGCGAAAGACGTCGAGCGCCGCGCCCCCGACCTTGCCCGAGTCCAGCGCGGCCTCCAGCGCCTTGTCGTCGATCAGCGGGCCGCGCGCGACGTTGAGGATCCGCACGCCGTCGCGCATCTTCGAGAACGCCTCTGCGTCGAGCCAGTTCTCGGTCTCCGGCGTCTTGGGCAGGTGCAGCGTGACGAAGTCGGCCTGCGCGTAGAGCTCGTCGCTGGTCTCGGCCTTGTCGACGCCGAGCTCGCGGTAGCGCTCGGCCGCCACGAACGGGTCGAACGCGACGATCCGCATGCCGAAGCTCATCGCGCGCTGCGCGACGAGCTGGCCGATGCGACCGAACCCGAGGATGCCCAGGGTCTTGTCCATCAGCTCGGTCCCCGAGAACTTCGAGCGCTCCCATTTGCCGCCGGTCAGCGAGCTGTGCGCCTGCGGGACGTTGCGGGCGAGCGCGAGCAGCAGCGCCATCGTGTGCTCGGCGGCCGTGACGACGTTCGACTGCGGGGCGTTGGCGACGACGATGCCGCGCTTGGTCGCAGCGGGCACGTCGACGTTGTCGACGCCGACACCGGCGCGGCCGACGGCCTTGAGGCTCGTCGCCTTGTCGATCAGGTCGGCGGTCAGCTTCGTCGCTGACCGGATCAGGATCCCGTCGTAGTCGCCGATCCGCTGCTCGAGGTCGAAGCCGTCCTGGTCGAAGGCAGTGTCGACGTCGAAGTGCTCTTTGAGGAGCTCGATGCCTGATGTGCCGATGTCCTCGGCGACCAAGACTCTTGTCATGCCAGGGCCTCGACGACGTAATCGATGCACTTCGTGAGCGCGAGCACGTCGTCGGGCTCGATCGCCGGGAACAGGCCGATGCGCAGCTGGTTGCGGCCGAGCTTGCGGTATGGCTCGGTGTCCACAATGCCGTTGGCGCGCAGCGTCGCCGCGACCTGCGCGGCATCCACGCCTTCGTCGAAGTCGATCGTCCCGACCACGAGCGAGCGCTTGGCCTGGTCGGAGACGAACGGCTCCGCGAAGCGGACGCCCTCGGCCCACCCGTAGAGGATCGAGCTGGACTGCGTGGTGCGCTGCACGCACCAGTCGAGGCCGCCGTTGCTGTTCATCCAGTCGAGCTGCTCAGCCAACAGCCACAGCGTCGCGACCGCAGGCGTGTTGTAGGTCTGCTCCTTGGCCGAGTTGTCCAGCGCTGTCGCGAGCGACAGGAAGTCGGGGATCCAGCGCGGCGAGGCGTCGATCTCGGCGATGCGCTCGCGCGCCGCCGGGCTCAGCAGCGCCAGCCACAGCCCGCCGTCGGCGGCGAACGACTTCTGCGGCGCGAAGTAGTAGACGTCGGCCTGGTCGACATCGACCGGCAGACCGCCGGCGCCGGAGGTGGCGTCGATCAGGACGAGGCCCTCGCCGACGCGGTGCACGGGGACCATCACGCCCGTCGAGGTCTCGTTGTGCGCCCATGCGACGACGTCGCACGAGGGGTCGGAGATCGGCATCGGCGCGTCGCCGGGCGCGGCGTCGACGACGATCGGGTCGGACAGGAACGGTGCCGCCTTCGTGACGTTCGCGAGCTTGTTGGAGAACTCGCCGTAGCTCAGATGCAGCGCGCGCTCGCGGATCAGCCCGAACGCCGCCGCGTCCCAGAAGCACGTCGTCCCGCCATTGCCGAGCGCCACCTCGTAGTCGTCCGGAAGCCCGAAGAGCTCCCGCAGGCCCTCGCGCACGCGCGCGACAACCTGCCTGACGGGCTGCTGGCGATGCGAGGTGCCCATGACCTCCACGCCCTTCGTCGCGAGCGACTGGAGTTGCTCGCGGCGGACCTTCGACGGCCCGCAGCCGAAGCGCCCGTCGGCGGGCTTCAGGTCCTCTGGGATCTGGACGGTGGCGGCGGTTTCGGGCATGGGGCTTCCTCGTGGTTCGTGGTGCGGCGGAGGTGCCCAGGCGTGCGGCGGCGATGGACCTGCCGCTTCCCGGTGGTGCTCCACCCAGATCGACGCCAGTCGCGGCAGGACGTCAACCGTAGCAAGCGAATCCCGAACGGATGCCTCAGGACGCGACGCGACGCACGTACCTCGCCAACGAGCGGACGTATCTCGCCTGGTGGCGCACCGGGTTGACGTGCCTGGCGGTGGCGTTCGGCGCCGGGCGGATCGTGCCGGCGCTCGGGGGCCACGCGCGCTGGCCCTACGCGCTGCTCGGCGTCGGGTTCGCGCTCCTCGGCGTGGCGTTCATGGTGCTCGGGTCGCGGCGCCAGCGCGAGGTGCACGAGGCGATCGAGCGCGGCGAGTTCGCCGACCTCGACGACAAGCTCACGCGCGCGCTGACCGGCGCGGGCGTGGTCATGGGGATCGGCGTGCTGATCCTGGTTCTCGTGGACTAGAAGTCCGTCTTGATCCAGTCCATGTGCGATCGCAGCTCCTTGCCGGTCTCCTCGACCTGCGAGGCGGCCTGTTCGGCGCGCATGCGCTTGAAGTTCTCCTGACCGGCGCGGTTCTCCGCGATCCACTCGCGGGCGAAGTCGCCGGACTGGATCTCGCCGAGGATGCGCTTCATCTCGGCACGCACGCGGTCATCGATCACGCGCTTGCCGCGGGTGTAGTCGCCGTACTCGGCCGTGTTGGAGATCGAGTAGCGCATGCCCGCCAGGCCCTTCTCGTACATGAGGTCGACGATCAGCTTGAGCTCGTGCAGGCACTCGAAGTACGCCATCTGCGGGTCGTAGCCGGCCTCGACGAGCGTCTCGAAGCCCGCCTGGACGAGCGCCGAGGCGCCGCCGCAGAGCACCGCCTGCTCGCCGAACAGGTCCGTCTCGGTCTCGTCCTTGAAGCTCGTCTCGATCACGCCGCCGCGCGTGCAGCCGATGCCCTTCGCGTACGCGAGCGCCAGCGCCTTCGCATCGCCGGTCGGATCCTGCTCGATCGCGATCAGGCCCGGGACGCCCGACCCTTCGAGGAACTGCCGGCGCACGAGGTGCCCCGGCCCCTTGGGCGCGACGAGCGCGACGTCGACCTCTGCCGGCGGCTCGACCTCGCCGTAGTGGATCGAGAAGCCATGGCCGAACAGCAGCAGGTTGCCGGGCGCGACCCCGTCACGGACCTCGCCCTCCCACACCTGGCGGTGCAGCTCGTCGGGAACGAGCATCTGCACGAGATCGCCGCGGCTGGCCGCCTCGGCGACGGGCAGCACGTCGAGGCCGCCGTCGCGCGCCTGCTGCGCCGACTGCGAGCTCTCGCGCAGGCCGACGACAACGTTCACGCCGGAGTCCTTCAGGTTCAGCGCGTGGGCGTGGCCCTGGGAGCCGAAGCCGATGATCGCGACGGTCTTGCCGTCAAGAAGGGTGAGGTCAGCGTCGTCGTCGTAGTACATGGGGCGCGAGACCCTATCTCCATCGACTACCCTCACGCACCCCGGGCATGGAGGCGCCGGAGGAGAACCATGCAGGTGAGATATGCCGGCTGCCTGCTCGCAGCGTTGCTGCTGAGCGCATGCGGCGGTGGCAAGGACGACAGGACGACGGCCGCCAAGGCGCCACAGCGGCTCGACGTCACGGCGCGCGACTTCGCGCTGAACATCAATGGCTCGCCCGCCCTGCGCCCGGGCCCGGTGACGATCACGGCGCGCAACTCCGGCAAGGAGCTGCACGGGATGGTGCTCGTCAAGCTCAACGACGGCGTGAACACGTCGATGCTCGTCGACGCGCTGACGAAGCAGCCGGACCGGATCGCGAACCTCCTCACCTACGTCGGCGGCACGACCACGTTGCCGGCCGGCACGTCGTGGCGGGCCACGACGACCTTCGACCCGGGCAACTACGCGATGCTCGACGTCGGCGCGTCGCGGAAGGGCAGGCTCAACTTCACGCGCCCCGGCGAAGTGCGGGGCTTCACCGTCTCGGGCAGGGCCGTCACGGCGCCGGCGCAGCGCCCGAGCGCCGACGTCTCGCTCTACGACTACGGCATCAACGCCCCCAAGGTCATCCCTGGCAGCGGCCAGATCAAGATCGAGAACACGGGCAGCGACGACCATCAGCTGGCCTTCATCAAGGTCAAGAACGCGCACGAGGGCAAGGCGATCGCCAACGCGTTCAAGACCGGGAAGTCGATTTCCACCACGTACCGGCCGATCGAGGTCCTGGCGCCCACGAGCGGCGCGACGTCCTCGACGGTCAGCTATCGCCTTCCGAAGGGGACCTACATCGCCTACTGCTCGTACCGCACGGCGCGCAGCGGCGGCCGGCCGCACGCCGCGCTCGGCATGGTCGCCGCCTTCGGCGTGCAGTAGCTACGCGGATGCAGCGGCGACGAGCGCCCGCCCGGGCAGCTCGACGCCGCCGTCCGGGCGCGTGAACGGCTCGATCCGCTCGTCGAGCGCGTCGCGGAAGCGCGTGTGGTCGGCGGGCGAGAGGTCACGCAGCACGGTGGACAGCGTCGGCGACAGGTCCGTGACCGTGTCGAAGACGTCGTCGCGCGTCGGGTAGTGGAAGCGCAGATCCAGGTACTCGACGACCGCGTCATCGAACCCGGCGGCATCGAGCAGCTCCTCGACGCGCCCCGGCTGCGCGAAGGCGAACGGACCCGGCTCATCGGCCGGCGGCGGTTCCGTCAGGCCGAGCTCGAGCAGGGTCCGCGGCGCCAGCGTCATGTTCAGGTTCTCCTCGGGCGCCGCCCACGCAGCCAGCGCGATGTGGCCGCCAGGTCGCAGCACGCGGCGCGTTTCGCGCAGCGCGGCCTCGGGGTCGAGCATGAGCATGTAGCCCCAGCGGCACAGCACGCCGTCGACGGTCGCGGTCTTGAGATCGATCCACTCCCCCTCGACGATCTTGAACTCGACGTTCTCGAGGCCGAGCTCCTCGGCGCGGCGGCGCGCCACGTCGAGCATCTCCTCGGACGCGTCGGTGCTGATCAGCTTGCCGCTCGGCCCGACGAGCTCAGCAGCCATCAGCCCGGTGTCCCCCGGCCCGGCGGCCAGCTCGAGGATCGTCTGGCCCGGCTGCGGCTCGATGTGATCGACCAGCCACGCGGACACGACGGCTGCCGACGCCTGCATCGCCGAGCGCCGCCGCTCCCATCCAGCGGCGGCCCCGCCCCAGCGCTCGCGGGAGCGAGCGCGATATTCGTCGGGTTCAAGCTCCACGTCGGGTGCGAACGCTACCGGCGCAGCAGCTTGCCCGACGGCGTCCGCGGAAGGTCGGGTACGAACGCGATCGCCTTGGGGACCTTGAACCCGGCGAGGCGGCCCGCGCAGAACTCCCGCAGGTCGGCTTCGGCAAGCCGCGCGCCGTCCCTGAGCACGACGCGAGCCGCGATCGACTCGCCCCACTCCGGGTCGGGGCGCCCTTCGACGAGCGCCTCTGCGACGGCCGGATGCGCCTCGAGCACGGCCTCGACCTCCGTCGGCGCGACGTTCTCGCCGCCGGTCACGATCGTCTCCGAGCGCCGGCCCGCCACGGTCAGCCGGCCCTCGTCGTCGAACCTCCCGAGGTCACCGGTGCGCAGGACGGGACCTGCCTGGAGCGCGACCGTCGGCGACGTCACGCAGATCTCGCCGTCCTCGATCCAGACGCGCGTGCAGAACAGCGCCGGGCCTGCGTCGGGCTGCATGTCGCCGGGCCGCGCCGTCGTCACCTGCGAGCACGCCTCGGTGAGGCCGTACGTCTGCGCCACCGGCACGCCCGCCGCCCGCGCGCGGTCCAGCAGCGCCGGCGGGCACGGGCCGCCGCCCACGAGCGCGCACCGAAGGCGCGGCGCCTCGCTCAGCCCGGCGTCGAGCAGGCGCGCCAGCGTCGTCGGCACCACCGACACCAGCGTCGCGCCCGCGTTGATCGCGGCCAGCGCGCGCTCGGTGTCCCAGCGTTCGTGCACGTCGGCGGCGGTCGCGTAGATCGCGCTGCGCAGCAGGATCGACAGCCCGCCGACGTGGCTCAGCGGCAGCGCGCACAGCCAGATGTCGTCGGGCCGGGTCCCGAGCGCGGCGCCCGACCCGAGCGCGCTCCACAGCCAGTTGCCGAACGTCAGCTCGACCGCGCGCGGCGCGCTCGTCGTCCCGGACGTGTGCACGACGATCGCGGTGGCATCGAGGTCGTGCGGGCGCGGGCGGATCGGGGGGCCATCGCCGAGCGGCGCGTCGACGACCCGGTGCGCGCCGGCCAGCGGCGGGTCGGGCAGGCGCAGGTCCACGGGCACCGCGATCGCGCCCGAGAGCATGCACGCGTGCAGCGCGACGGCGAACTCGCCCCCCGGCGGCAGCGCGATCGCGACGCGCTCGCCCGGCTGCGCACCGAGCGCGCCCGCGGCGCGGCGCACGCGCTCGTCGAGCTCGGCGTACGTCAGCGTGCCGAGCGCCCGCGCCTGCGGGCGCCTGCGCGCCGCGCGGGGCAGCCAGGGCTCGACCTGCATCGCCCGCAAAGTAGCGTTCCGGCCGATGGCACCTGTTCAGTGGACGCCGGCCGGCGAGTACGAGGACATCCGCTACGAGCTGAGCTACGAGGCGGAGCCGAGTTCTGGAGCGAAGCGGAAGGTGGGCATCGCGAAGGTCACGATCAACCGCCCGGAGGTCCGCAACGCGTTCCGGCCGCAGACCGTGATCGAGCTGATGCGCGCGTTTGAGGCCGCGCGCGAGGACGAGACCGTCGGGGTGATCATCCTCACCGGCGAGGGGCCGCTCGCGTTCTGCTCGGGCGGCGACCAGCGCGTCCGCGGCGACCGCGGCTACGAGGAGCAGCCCGGCAGCGGCGTCGGCCGCTTCCACGTCACGGACCTGCACGTGCAGATGCGGCGGCTGCCGAAGCCGATCGTGGCCATGGTCGCCGGCTACGCGGTCGGCGGCGGCCACGTCCTGCACGTGCTGTGCGACCTGACGATCGCCGCCGACAACGCGGTGTTCGGACAGACAGGGCCGCGCGTCGGCTCGTGGGACGGCGGCTTCGGCGCCTCGGTGCTGAGCGACCTCGTCGGGCCCAAGAAGGCCAAGGAGATCTGGTTCCTGTGCCGCCAGTACGACGCGCAACAGGCGCTGGCGATGGGGCTCGTCAACACGGTCGTCCCGCTCGAGCGCCTCGAGGAGGAGACCGTGCAGTGGTGCCGCGAGATGCTCGCGCTGAGCCCGTTCGCGCTGCGGCTGTCGAAGGCGTCGTTCCACGCGCACGAGGACGGCTACGCGGGCATCCAGCAGCTCGCCCACGACGCGAACCTCCTCTTCTACGGCTCCGACGAGGCACGCGAGGGCCGCGAGGCGTACAAGCAGAAGCGCATCCCCGACTTCTCCAAGTTCCCGCGACGGCCGTAGATGGTTCGCATCTGGGTCATGGCCGCACGGCTGCGGACGCTGCCCGCAGCCATCGCACCCGTCCTCGTCGGGACGTCGCTCGCCGGGACCGAGGGCACGTTCCGGGCCGGGGCGTTCGTCGCCGCGCTGCTCGGCGCGATCTTCATCCAGGTCGGGACGAACCTGTCCAACGACTACTCCGACGCGCGCCGTGGCGCCGACGCGGAGGACCGTCTGGGTCCGGTGCGCGTCACGGCCGGCGGCCTGGTGCCGCCGCGCCAGGTGCTGATCGCGACCTACGTCACGTTCGGGCTGGCGGTGCTGTGCGGCGCGTACCTCGTCTACGTCGCGGGTTGGGCGCTGCTGCTGATCGGCGCCGCGTCGATCCTCGCGGGGATCCTCTACACCGGCGGCCCGCGGCCGTACGGCTACGAGGGACTCGGCGAGGTGTTCGTGTTCCTGTTCTTCGGGATCGTGGCGGTCACCGGCTCCTACTACGTCCAAGTCGAGAACCTCGAGTGGGAGGCGTTCGCGCTCGCCGTGCCGGTCGGCCTGCTGGCGGCGGCGATCCTCGTCGTCAACAACGTACGCGACATCGACACCGACCGCCGCGCCGGGAAGCGCACGCTGGCGGTGCGGCTCGGGCGCCAGAGGACCCGCATGCTCTACAGCGTGATGCTGCTCGTCGCCGACGTCGCGCTGATCCCGGTGGCCATCGCCCTCTCCGCCTGGGTCCTGCTGCCGCTGCTGACCGTT
>VAYD01000024.1:0-2812 GCA_005883905.1 Actinomycetota bacterium | reverse complement strand
CACGTCGACGGCCCGACGCTGAACGCGGCGCTCGCGCGCACCGGCATGCTGCAGCTCCTGTTCTGCGTGCTGCTGTCGGTGGGCATCCTTGCGAGCTGAGCTGCACGCCGCGACCGTCGCGCTGCGCGCGCCGCTGCGGACCGCCAACGGCGACCTGCGCGAGCGCGAGCTGTTCCTGCTCGAGATCGACGGCGGGTGGGGCGAGGCCGCGCCGCTCGAGCCCTACGACGGCGTCTCCGTCGAACGCTGCCGCGCGGCGCTCGACGCCTACCTGCCGATCCTGCGTGAGGCCGATCCTTCGGTTCCCGGGGTGCGGGTCGTCGACGCCTGCCGCGCGGCCGACCCGCTGCCGCAGGCGCTGGCGGCCGTCGACCTCGCGTTCTGGGACCGCGCGGGCCGGCAGGCCGGCAAGCCCGTCTGCGAGCTGCTGACCGACGCGCCCGAGGCGTTCGTGCGCGTCAACGCGCTGGCCGACACCGCCGCCGGCGCCGCGGAGGCGGTGCGCGCCGGATTCACGTGCGTGAAGGCGAAGGCCGGCCTGGACGACGACGCCGAGCGCCTGGCCGCGATCCGAGCAGCTATTGGGCCGGATGCGGCGCTGCGGATCGACGCCAATGGCGCGTGGAGCGTCGCGCAGGCGGCCGCGCACCTGGCCGAGCTCGAGCGCCTCGATCTCGAGCTCGCCGAGGAGCCCGTCCACGGCGTCACCGAGCTGCGGGCGCTGCGCGACCGCACGCGGGTCCCGCTGGCGATGGACGAGACGGACGCGCCCGGCTCGGGCGCGACGCAGCTCGTGTGCCTGAAGCTCTCGCGCTCCGGCGGTATCGGCGCGCTGCTCGCCAAGGCCGCGTTCTGCCATGCGGTCGGCGAGGAGGTCTACGTCGCCTCCACGCTGGACGGCCCGCTCGGCATCGCCGCGTCGGTCCACTGCGCGGCGGCGCTGCGGATCGCGCGGCCGTGCGGCCTGGCGACGCTCGACCGGCTCGACGGCGTGGATCCCGGAGCCCTGGCGCCGGTCGGCGGGATGCTCGAGGTGCCGCGATCGCCGGGACTTGGCGCAACTCCTGAGCAGTTCCTTCGTTAGAGGGTTTTGATGCAGGGACTCACCGGATCGACCTTTGCCTTGGCGGTCGGCTTCGCGCTCGTGTTGGGCGTGCTGAGTGCGCTGCTCAGCGCCGTCGTCGGCTAACGGGCGATCGCGGCCACCACGGCGGCGGGATCCTCACGCGGGATGCCATGGCCCGCGCCGCCGGCGACAACGAGCTCGCCGTTCGGCAGGCCGTCGGCGAGCCGCCGTCCGAGCGCGCGGAACTTCGCGTCGCGCCCGCCGGCGAGCACGGTCGCGGGCATCCGCAGCTCGCCCAGGCGCCCCCACAGCGGCGTCATCGCGCCGGTGCCGAGGCCGCGCAGCACCGCGGCGAGCGCCGTCGGATCGCTCTCGAGGATATCCGCGCGCCAGGCGGCAGCCGCCTGCGGCGGTGTGCTTTCGAACAGCGGTTGCGCGGTCCAGCGATCCGCGAAGTCCTCGATCGAGCCCCGCTCGGTCTCGCCCGCGAGCGCCTCGTCGGCGGCGCTGCGCTGCGCCCGCTCCGCGGGATCGTCGATGCCGGCGGTCGTCGCCACGAGGATCAGCCGCTCGATCCGCTCGGGCGCGGCGAGCGCGGCCTGCAGCGCGACCCGGCCGCCCATCGAGTAGCCGACCAGCGTGAACGGATGCGCAACAAGGCCGAGGACGTCCTCGATGCAGCCCTCGAACGTGATCGGGTGGCGGGCCGCCGCGGTGCCGTGGCCACGCAGGTCAGGCGCGAGCGGGCGATAGCGTTCGGCGTCGAGGCGGGCGACGACCGGATCCCACAGACGGCCGGTGCCGGCGAAGCCGTGCAGGAGGACGACCGTCTCGGGCACGTCAGACAGCATCGCCGATGAGCGCCCCCGACCTCGACACCCACGTCCTCCTGCGAGGGTTCGCCGACGAGCTGGTGCGCAGCGGCGTGCGCCACGCGTGCACATCGCCCGGGTCGCGCTCGACGCCGCTGGTGTTGTCGCTGGTGCGCGACGGGCGGCTGACCGTGCACTCTCACGTCGACGAGCGCGCGGCGGCGTTCTTCGCCCTCGGGATCGCCAAGGCGTCCGGCGTGCCGGCCGTGATCGCGTGCACATCCGGCACCGCCGCGGCGAACTTCCTGCCCGCCGTGATCGAGGCGCACGAGGCGGGCGTGCCGCTGCTGGTGCTGACGGCGGACCGGCCGCCGGAGCTGCGCGAGGTCGGCGCCGGGCAGGCGATCGACCAGCTCAAGCTCTACGGCTCGGCGGTGCGCTGGTTCTTCGAGGTCGGCACGCACGACGCAGCGGCCGAGCCGTGGATGCGGGCGCTGGCGTGCCGCGCCGTGCACGCGACGCTCGGCGCGGCGGGGCGGCCGGGGCCGGTGCACCTGAACTTCCCGCTCCGCGAGCCGCTGGTGGCGCCCGTCGAGCTGCCACCGGGTCGCGGCGGACGCGCGGACGGCGCGCCGTGGCTCGCGCGCCGCCGCGCGCGTGGTCAGGCCGAGGATCTCTCCGCATGGGTCGCGGCACATCCGCATGGCGTCGTCGTCGCCGGCCGCGCCGAACGAGGGCAGCCGGAGCTCGCCGAGGCGCTCGCGCGCTTCGCGGCGGCCGCCGGCTGGCCGCTGCTTGCCGACCCGCTTTCATGGGCGCGACGCGGTCCTGCGGCGGTGGCGCACTACGACGCGCTGCTGCGGTCTCAGTCGTTTCCGGCGACGGCCGTGGTGCGCGTCGGCGACCTCCCCACGTCCAAGCCGCTGCGCGCGTG
>VAYD01000552.1:2650-3743 GCA_005883905.1 Actinomycetota bacterium | reverse complement strand
GTCCGGGACCGGGAACAGCGCGAGGTTCCCGAACATCTCGGCCGATGTCAGGTGCTGCGGCAACTGGTCCGACGACGTCGCGGAGTAGTTGTTGCGCGTGCCGAGCACGTGCCGCAGCGTCAGCCCCGACAGCGCCGCCATCGTGTGCGCGCTCGGGTTGCCGAAGTAGGTCGCGACCGCGTCGGGCCCGTGCTCGCGCTGGATGCGCCGCAGCCCGTCCGCGGCCAGGTCGAGCGCCTCGTCCCATCCGATCGGCACCCACTCAGACCTGACGCGCCGCACAGGCCGGCGCAGCCGGTCGGGATCTTCGTAGAGGTCCGCGAGCGCCGCCGCCTTCGGGCAGATGTAGCCGCGCGAGATCGGGTCCTGCGCGTCGCCGGTGATGCGCAGCACGCGATCGCCGTCGACCTCGACGTCGATGCCGCAGTGCGCCTCGCACAGCGTGCACTGACGGTGAACCGTCTGCGGCATGCGCAGAGCCTAAGCCACTACGCTCGCCCAGCTGAACACGGTCCTGGAATATGCGGTCCCGCTGGCGGCCGGTCTGGCGATCGCGTCGACCTGGGTCGCGCTCGCCCGCGACAGCGCGCGCCGTGCTCGCGCCGAACGACGCGCGGCGAGGCGTCGCGAGCGCGCCGTCGGCGCCGCCTGGGAGGCCGCAGAGGACGAGCCCTCCTTCTCGCCTGACGAGATCCTGCTTGCCGTCCGGGAAGTCGGCGCGCTCGCCGAGCGCTGCTGGAACGGCGTGGGCGACGACGTCACCACAACGCGCCCTGACGGGATGCTGATCGCCGCATGGGGGTCCGCTCATGCTCACATGCTCGGGACGGGACTGCGGATCGAGGAGCCGAGCGCCGAGATCCTGCGGATCGTCAACCGCGAAGGCGAGGACGAGGATCGTGTTGTGGTGCGGGTCCGGTTCGTGATCCATCGCGATCGGCTTCGGCGGGAGTGGTTCGGCGACGTGAGGCCGTTGGTCGAGCCGACGAAGATCGAGCTCGACGAGCGCTGGACCTTCGGCCGCCATGGAGCGCATTGGTTCCTACAGGCGATCGACGGCGACCCGCTGGCAGGCCCTGTGCTCGAAGCGCCG
>VAYD01000552.1:2214-2626 GCA_005883905.1 Actinomycetota bacterium | reverse complement strand
CTCGCTCGCGCCGACGCGCCCGCCGCCGAGGTGCACGCGCTCGTCGCGTCCACGGCATCCCCAAGCCTTGCGCTCCTCGATCTCTCGCTCGTCGACGGGCGCTTTCTTCCGGCGCTGCTCGCAGCCGCCATCACGCGGCTCGTCGAGGCATGGGACGAGGCCTCCACCGGCTCCGAGGCGCCGCTGCGCGCGCTTGCGAGTGCCGGCGCCGCGGACGCGTTGCTCCACCCAGGTCTGGAGAACGGCAGCAGCCGCCTCATCCTGCAGGACACGGAGCTGGCGCGGTGGACCGTCGGACGCGTGGACCTGGAGGCCTCGCCTCCGCGCGTCGCGGTCGTCGTCGCGGTCGCCGCGAACGCGGTCGTCACTCGCGAGGAGACGCGCGAACGGCTCGCGGGCCGCCCGGAGACGC
>VAYD01000552.1:0-2088 GCA_005883905.1 Actinomycetota bacterium | reverse complement strand
CGAAGAGCAGGAACAGTCCGAAGCCGGAGACGAACAGCAATACAACCGCGAGGACCCCTGAGCCGGTGCCGGCGACGGCGAGCGTGTACGCGCGGTTGGTCTTCTGACTGCGAGTGAGGTCTTTGGCCATACGTTCCTCCGAACTGGATATTAGGGACCGTCACGCATCGGACTCGAAGCGACCCGTGGCGTCACGATCGCGGTCGTATCGTCGCTTGAGCGGAAACGGCGGCAACCAGCACTCGCGACGGACGACCCAGCTTTCGTAGGTCGGCATCAGTTGGTCAGGAGCATCCAGCGATCCGAGGTTCACTTCGATTTCGTCTGCGCTGCGTGCGAAGACGGAGGAGCCGCAGCGGGGACAGAAGAACCGGCCCGCGTAGTCGCGGGTCTCGCCATCGATCGTCACCGCGTCCTCCGGGAAGATCGCGGAAGCGGAGAACAATGCCCACCCGGTATGGGAGTCCCGACGCCACGATGCGGACGTTGCCGCACAGGCAACCGCCGGTGAATCGGTCCATGCAGGGTGAGCGAGGGGACTCGAACCCCCGACCGCCTGGACCACAACCAGGAGCTCTACCAGCTGAGCTACGCCCACCGCGGGACGGTCAGTGTAGTGGACGGTTGATGACCCGCACATGGGGTAATGCGGCTCGTATGGCCGACCTCACCGCACGCGATGCCGTCCTCGTGAAGTACCTCAACGAGGCCTACGGCAAAGAGAAGCAGCTTGAGACCGTCCTGCAGGCGCAGATCGGTCGTACGCAGAACATGACGATCAAGAAGCGTCTGCGCGAGCACCTCAAGGAGACCAAGGCGCACGCCCGATCTCTGCAGTCGCGCATCAGGGCGCTCGGCAGCAAGGCCGACGCCGGCAACCTGCCCGGCCCCGAGGCGATCACGGCGCTGACCAACAAGGCCATGGCGGCCGCGAAGGGCCACGTCCGCGACGCGTTCTGGAACGAGGCGGAGGAGATCGCGCACTACACGGTCATCGAGGCGATCGCCGACAAGCTCGGCGACAAGGAGACCGTGAAGCTCGCCAAGCAGATCCGTCGCGAGGAGGAGCGCATGCAGGCGTTCCTGGGCCGCCAGCTCTCGACGCTCGCCGGCGCCGTGATCCGCGAAGAGGTTCCCGCGCGCGAGCGCAAGCCTGCGGGCGCTCGGACGACGCGCCGCCGCCGCACCACGAGCACGCGTCGCACCGCGACGACGTCGCGCAGCGGCACCAGGCGCTCCTCGTCCAACGGGCGCACGACCGCCGCGCGCAGCCGGGCGCGCGCCACCAGGTAGCGCCCCCAAACCCCGTGTACCTATAAGGTACACGGGGTGACCACGGTCGACATCGCCTCCGACCAGCGGGCGCGACTGCTCGCTGCGATGGCAAACGTCGTGGCGGCGAAGGGCTACGCCGCCACGACCGTCGCCGACGTCGTGCGCGCCGCCGGGGTCAGCCGCTCGACCTTCTACGAGCTCTTCGCCTCCAAGGAGGCGTGCTTCCTCAACGCCTACAACCAGGGCGTCGAGGACCTCATCGACGCTGTGCGCGATGCGGTCCACGAGGCGCCCGACGACTGGCGCGCGCAGCTGCGCGCCGGGATCCGCGCCTACCTCGCGCAGCTCGCGCGCATGGACCACTTCGCGCGCATGTACATCGACGAGATCCACGCGGTCGGCGCCGCCGCGCTCGACGCCCGCGCGCAGGCGCTACGGCGCTTCGCCGACCGCTACCACGCAACCTTCTCCCAGGCCCGCGCCGCCGACCCGACGCTGGCCGAACCCCACCCCGACGCGCTGTACGTGCTGTGCGCCGGGACCGAACAGCTCGCCGCCGAGCGCCTGCGCGCGGGCGGCGACGTTCGCGAGCTCGAAGACGTGTTCTGCACCTGCGCCGAAGCGGTGCTCACCCATCATCAGGAGGACTGACCCCGTGGACCTGACGTTCACCGACGAGCAGCTCGCGTTCCGCGACGAGCTGCGTGACTGGTTCGCCGCCAACCCGCCCGGCGACGAGCCGACCGACGAAGCCGAGCAGCTGCGCTGGCGCGTCGACTGGCAGCGCCGCCTCAACGACGGCGGGTGGGCCGG
>VAYD01000222.1 GCA_005883905.1 Actinomycetota bacterium | reverse complement strand
TACGAGCTCGCGTTCAATGCGCTGAAACGCGGTCTGATGCCGTTCGCGACGGCGATCGCGTTGCTCACGCTCGCCTACGGGATCAAGTACCGCGAGCGGATCTTCGCCCCGCTCGAGGGCAGCGATGTCTGGCGCGCCGCGCTTGCCGGATCGGTCGCCGCGGGCGTGGCAGGTTCGTTGTCGAACGACTCCGGTCCGCTGCTGCTCGTGATCAGCACGTTCGCCGTCGTCGCAACAGTTGTGTACATCCGGGGAGATCCACGGTTGGCGCATGTGGAGCGGTTAGACTGAGTGCAGTGCGCATCGCTCTGGTATCGCCCTATTCCTGGACGTACCCGGGCGGGGTCACGCGGCATATCGAGGCGCTGGCCGGCCGTTTTCTCGAGGAGGGCCACCACGTCCGCGTCCTCGCACCTCACGACCCGCCCGATCGTCTCGCCGCGCGCCTGCACAAGGGCGCATGGCCGCAGGAGCGTGCGCTGCCCGACTATGTCGTCCCGCTCGGGCGCACCGTCGGCTTCCCCGCGAACGGCGCCGTGTCGAACCTGGCGGTCTCGCCGTCGTCGGTGTCGAAGCTGCGTCGCGAGCTCGCGGCCGGCGGCTTCGACGTCGTTCACGTGCACGAGCCGGTCGCCCCGGTGTTGGGCTGGGACGTCCTCATGTCGTCCGGGCTGCCGCTCGTCGGGACGTTCCACTGCTACTCCGACAACCGCGTCTCGAACAACATCGCCAACCTGCTCGGCGCGCGCCGGCGGCTGAATCGCCTGCACGTGCGCATCGCCGTGTCGGAGGCCGCGGCGTGGACCGGCAAGCGCTTCATCGGCGGCCACTACCGCGTCATCCCCAACGGCGTCGACGTGCCTGCCGAGCCGCCGGTCGCCGACGGCGAGGCCGACCCGCTGGACATCGTCTTCGTCGGGCAGGCGGTCGAGCGCAAGGGCCTGCCGGTACTGCTGCGCGCGTTCGAAGCGCTGCGCGACGTCGTCCCGGCGCGGCTGACGCTCGTCGGCGCGGGCCCGTCGGAGATCGAGAACCTCGTGATGGACGACCGCGGCATCGAGGCGATGGGCAAGGTCGACGACGAGACGAAGGACGCCGTGCTGGCGCGCGCGCATGTGCTCGCCGCGCCGTCGCTCGGCGGCGAGAGCTTCGGCATGGTGCTGACGGAGGCATTCGCGGCGGGCACGCCGGTCGTGGCGTCCGACATCGCCGGCTACGGCGACGTCGTGCGCAACGGCGTCGACGGGGTGCTGTTCCCGCGCGGCGACGCGACCGCCCTGGCGGAGACGCTGCGCGACCTCGCGATCGACCACGACCGACGCGTGCAGATGGCGCACGCCGCCGCCGAGCACGCGCCGCGCTACGCCTGGCCGCACGTCGCGGCAGAGGTGATGGGGGCCTACAGGGACGCGATCGCCGCAGCGGCCGCCGAGCCGGCGCGCGGCTTCTCGCGCTTCGCGGTTCTGAGCGGCCTGCGCCCGGCCGACGGCCTGCCGCGCGTGAAGGCCGATCGGCACCTGGCGTCGCTCGAGCCGGAGGTGCCCGACACGCAGAGCCGCGCGCGCAAGATCGCGCGCCGCGCCGGTCTCGGCGCCGCGTCGGTGCTCGGCCTCGGGCTCTCCTGGTTCGCGCTGCAGCGGATCGGCATCGACAAGATCGGCGAGAGCCTGCTGAAGGCGACGCCGTGGTGGGTGCTCCTCGGGCTGGCGCTCATGTGCCTGTCGATGGCCGTCCGCGGCCTCGCGTGGTACGCCATCCTCCGCGCGGCGCTCCCGGGCGTGCGCGTCAAGCGCAGCGATGCGCTGCAGGGCACGTTCATCGGCGTGCTGATGTCCGCCACGTTGCCCGCCCGCTTGGGCGAGCCGTCGCGTGCGCTGATCGTCGCGCGCCGGCTCGGGCGCCCGCGCGACCGGCTGCCGGTCGTGCTCGGGTCGATCGTGTCGCAGGCGATGCTGAACATCGTCGCTCTGGTGATCCTGGGCATCGTGATGTTCAGCTCAGTCGACTACTTCGGCGGCCACCACGGCGCGCTGCTCGCGTTCACGATTACGCCTGTCGCGATCCTTGCCGGCGTGCTGATGGCACCGACGCTGCTGCGCAGCGGCGTGCCGTCGCGGTCGCGGCGCGTCCAGACGTTCGTGCGCCAGACGCGCAATGCGATGGCGCAGGTGCGTGCCGGCCTGCGCGTGTTCCGCGATCCGCGCCGCGGTGTGCAGGCGACGATCCTGCAGCTCACCGCGTGGGCCATCCAGTGGCTGTCGTGCTACGTGCTGCTCGTGGCCCTCGGGCTGGATGGTCAGGCCGGCATGGGCGCCGCCGCCGCGGTCCTCTTCGCGGTCAACGTCACGGCCGTCCTGCCGGCGACGCCTTCGAACCTGGGCGTGTTCCAGGCCGCCTGCGTGGCCGTGCTCACCGGTGCGTACCACGTGTCGTCGGCCGATGCGCTCGGCTACGGGATCATCCTGCAGGCCGTCGAGATCGCCACAGCGGTGATCATGGGCGCCCCGGCCCTGCTCAAGGAGGGCCTGAGCTGGCGCGACGTCCGCCTCCGTGCCCTGCACACCGCGCCGGTCCAGCTCTCGCCGGTGCCTCGCCCGTCGGGCGACGGCGCCAAGGCCGAGGCGTAGCTCCCAAGCTCCGGCGCAAAACGTCCTTCGTGGGCCCCTATAGGGGCTGACGATGCACGTTTGGCCCCGCTCAGCGCGTGTCGAGTTCCGCCGCGAGCCGCTCGAGATCGGACGCGCGCTCGGTGATCAGCGTGTGCGCAAGGCGCTGCAGGCCCTCGAGGTTCGGCTCGCGCGCGTTGTCCAGCGAGTCGCTCGCCCCGACGAGCTCGATCTGGAAGCGCGTGTAGTCGGCTGCGGGCAGCAGCTGCGTGAGCTCGTAGTCGGTGGCGTCGCTGACGCCGTCGAAGACGACGTCGATCAAGGGGCGCGCCCACTCGATCAGCCCCCATCCCTTGACCTGCTCGTAGTGCAGCGGCTTCGTGAGCTGCCCGGTGCCGAGCGAGACGAGGCGGATGTCCGCGCGCGGGTGGCGCCGGCGCGCCTCGGCGAATGCGCACATCGCCGGGTTCGCGGCGAACACGCCGCCGTCGCAGAGCGCGAATGTCGCGCCCTCCGCGGTCAGCTTCTCGGGCTCGAAGTACGTCGGCGCGGCCGCCGTCGCGCGCGCCGCCTCTCGCATCGCCCAGTCGTGCTCGGGCTTCTCCTTCGCGCGATCGGTCTTGAAGAAGAACGGCTTGCGGTGCTCGAGGTCGTAGCTCGTGACGAGGACGTCCGTGATCGCCTCGGAGATCATCGCGTCGCCCAGGTAGGTCGCGAGCGACTCGTCGAGCGGCTTGGCGTCGTACTTCTCGTCGAGCAGTCCGAGGCCGGTCTCGAGCATCCGGCCGATCGAGTGGTGGAAGATCCGCGGTCCCTCG
>VAYD01000221.1:3040-6740 GCA_005883905.1 Actinomycetota bacterium | reverse complement strand
GTCTTCCAGAACCTGATCGCCAACGCCGTGAAGTTCTCCGACGGCGGGCAGCCGACCGTGCTCGTGCGAGCCGAGCCGGAGGGCGAGCACCGGGTGCGCGTGTCGGTCGAGGACTCCGGGATCGGCATCGCGCCGGAGCAGGCCGACCGGATCTTCCGGCCGTTCCACCGCCTGCATGGCGACGACCGCTACGAGGGCAGCGGGATCGGGCTGGCGATCTGCCGGCGCGTCGTCGAGGCCCACGGCGGCCGGATCTGGGCCGAGCCGCGCCAGCAGGGCGGCACGGCGTTCCGGCTCACGCTGCCGCTCGCGACCGGCTGAAGCCCGCGCGCCGCGCGTTCTCCACGATCGCCGCGACGATCTGATCCCAGGCCGCGCGCGGCAGGTCGTGGCCCATGCCGTCGACCTTGACGAGCTTGGCGCCCGGGATGGCGCGCACGGTCGCGCGGCCGCCCGACGGGCGCACGAGGCGGTCGGCCGTTCCGTGGATCACGACGGTCGGCGCGGTGATGCGCCGCAGCGCCGGCGTGCGGTTGCCGCTGGCGATGATCGCGGCCAGCTGCCGCGATGTGCCGCCGGGGTCGAGGCCGCGGTCGTACATGAGGCCCGCGACCTCACGCAGCTCGGCGTCGTCGCGCTGGATGCCGCTCGAACCGATCGCCTTGAACAGCAGCTCGGTGTGGTCGATGAACGCGTCGCGGTCGCGCGGCGCCTGCTTGAGGAAGATCGGCATGACGCGCCACGCGGGCTGACCGACGCGGCGGTTGCCGGTCGTGGACATGATCGAGGTGAGCGACAGCACGCGCTCCGGGCGCGTGGCCGCAAGCGTCTGGGCGATCATGCCGCCCATCGACGCGCCCACGATGTGCGCGGCGGAGATGCCGAGGCCGTAGAGCAGGCCGGCCGTGTCGCCTGCCATGTCCTCGAGCCGGTAGGCGGCGGGCGGCCGGCGGACGAGCAGCTGGCGCAGCGTCGGCGTCGGCGCGCCGTCCAGGTGCGTCGAGCGGCCGATGTCGCGGTTGTCGAAGCGGATGACGCGGAAGCCCTCGTCGACGAGCTTCCCGCAGAAGTCCCCGTGCCACGCGACCATCTGCGTGCCGAGGCCCATGATCAGCAGCAGCGGCGGGTCGGCCGGGTCGCCGAAGGTGTCGTAGCAGAGGCGGATCCCTCCGCCGACGTCGCAGAACTGTTCGTCCATGGAGACGGACACTACCTGGGCGAAGTAGGTTCCCCTCGTGTCCGACGACGCCGACCTTGCGGAGCTTGCGCGGCGTGCGCTCGAGCGGCCTGACGCGGTCAGCGTCATGGGCGACGCGGTCGAGCTCGTCGCACGCGTGTTGCGCGCCGGCGTCGGCTGGGGCGGCGGCGTCGCCGGGACGACGGGCGACGTCGAGGCGGCCGCCGAGGCGATCCGCGCGGCCCACGAGGAGGCCCGCGCGCTCGTCGAGGAACTGCTCGGCGACATCACGACCGAGCCCCTGCCGGGAGACCTGCGGCGGGCCAAGCCTGCTTGACGCGAATGAGGGGTCAGTCCCCTGGTTCGCACGCCGCGCGGCACCACGAACGCCCGAGATGGGCGCTAAGCCTGCTTGATCAGGTCCGCGGCGCGCTCGGCGATCATGATCGTGGGCGCGTTCGTGTTGCCGCCCGGGATCTGCGGCATGACGGATGCGTCGACCACGCGGAGCGCGTCGATGCCGCGCACGCGCAGCTGCGGGTCGACGACGGCGGCATCGTCCGTGCCCATCTTGCACGTGCCGACGGGGTGGTAGAGCAGGTCGACGTGGCGCCGGACGAAGGCCTCGATGTCGGCGTCGTCGACGGCGTCGGCGCCCGGGTAGATCTCGCGCCCTCTCGCCTCCGCGAGCGGCTCCTTCGACGCGACCTCGCGCGCCAGCTTCACCCCTTCGACCAGCGACGCGACGTCCTCGGGCTCGGCGAGCGTGTTCGTGAGGATCCGCGGCTTGTCGAGCGGATCCGACGAGCGCAGGCGCAGGTTGCCGCGGCTCTTGGTGCTCACGAGCACCGGGCCGAACGTGAACGCGTGGCCGTCGAACTCCTCGAAGCCGTTGTCGGCGAAGTACGCGGGCGCGAAGTGGTACTGGACGTCCGCGGCCGGCAGCCCGGGGCGCGTGCGGACGAACGCGAACGCCTCGGCCACCGTCGACGTCAGCGGCCCGCTGCGGCGCAGCAGCCACTCGAGCATCGGCTTGGGCTTGTCGGCGCCGTACAGCGACTCGGGCACGGTCGACTCCCAGATGCAGACCGCGTAGGGGTGGTCGTGCAGGTTCTCGCCGACGCCCGGCAGGTCGTGCGCCACCGGGACGCCGACCGCGCTCAGGTGGTCGGCCGGCCCGATGCCGGACAGCAGCAGGAGCTGCGGCGAGCCGATCGCGCCGGCGCTGAGGATGACCTCGCGGTCGGCGGAGATCACGCGCTCGCGGCGCCCGCGGCCGCGTACGCGCACGCCCGTCGCGCGCCCGCCCGACAGCTCCAGGCCCAGGACCGTCGCGTGCGTGATCACGTCGAGGTTCGGGCGCTTCATGTTCGGGCGCAGGTACGCGTCGGCGGCGCTGAAGCGCGCGCCGTTGCGCTGCGTGACCTGCACGGGCGCGGCGCCGTCCTGCTCGGGTCCGTTGTAGTCCGGGATGCGCGGGATGCCCGCCGCCTCGGCCGCGGCGAGGAAGCGCGCCGTCAGCCTCCGCGGCGAGCGCTCGTCGCAGACGTTCAGGGGGCCGCCGACCGCGTGGTGCTCGGAGGCCCCGCGCTCGTTGTTCTCGGCCTTGAGGAAGTACGGCCGCACGTCGTCCCACGCCCAGCCGTCGCAGCCCCCGGCGGCCCACAGGTCGTAGTCCAGCGGCCGGCCGCGCACGTAGAGCATCGCGTTCATCGAGCTCGAGCCGCCCAGGCCCTTCCCACGCGGGATGTACAGCGAGCGCCCGTCGCAGTGCGGCTCGGGCTCGGTGTTGTAGTCCCAGTCGAGCTTGGTGCGGAACTGGTTGGCGAACGCCGCGGGGATCGAGATGTTCGGGTGCCGGCCCTTGCCGCCGGCCTCGATCAGCGTGACGGAGACGTCCGGGGCCTCCGACAGGCGCGCGGCCAGCGTGCATCCCGCCGAGCCGGCGCCCACGATCACGTAGTCGGGCATGCGCCGATCCTCGCATGCCCGACGTACGCGCGTGGAGTGGCTAGTAGATGGGGCCTCCCGGCACTCCGGCGCCGCCGGCAGGTCCGTGGCGATCCCACGGGCCGTGGTCGCGGAACTGCCGGCGCTCCTGCTTCTGGAACGCCTGACTCTCGGCGATGACGATCGTCTGCTCGCTCGAGGCGATCACGCGGATCTCGTCGCCGGTGGCGATGTCCGACAGCGACGCCTTCGCGTGGTTGCGGATGATCGTGGCGCCGTCCGGGATCGTGACCGTGACGTCCTTGTAGTGCAGGCTGCCGACCGACTCGTCGATCGTGACGTCGTTGCCGCTGGTCGACTTGACCGTGCCCGCGTCGGAGGTGACGGTGATGAAGCCGTCGCCGGCCTTGTTGGGGACGACGGTCTCGGAGTGCACGCCCGGGCCGCCCGGCCCGTGGAAGAAGCCGCCGCCGGGGTGGCGCGGAAACGCGCGATGGGCCCCGGCGGAGCTCTTCTTCGGGCTCTTGCTCGGCGCCGCGGCGCTGCCGGCGATCCCGGCCAGCGCGCCGACGA
>VAYD01000221.1:0-3023 GCA_005883905.1 Actinomycetota bacterium | reverse complement strand
GTCTCATGGCTCCTCAGCCTGGCCGCTGTGCGTAAGAGGTTCGTAGGAGTCCGTGAAGGACACGTGCACGACCGCGCCGCCGCCCGGGGCGTTCTGCGCCTCGGCGCTGCCGCCGTGCGCCTCCGCGGCCTGGCGGACGATCGCCAGGCCGAGGCCCGAGCCCGGCGTCGCTCGCGCGCGGTCGGATCGGTAGAAGCGCTCGAAGACACGCGGGAGGTCGCCCGGCTCGAACCCCGGCCCGTGGTCGCGCACGGTCAGCCTGCCGTTGCGCAGCTGGACCTCGACGATGCCGCCGGGCGGGCTCCAGCGGCGCGCGTTGTCGAGCAGGTTGGACACGGCGCGGCTGATGCGCTCGGGCTCGCCCGTGACGACCGTCGGCTCCACCTGCGCCTGGAAGCTCGCGTCCGCGCCGGCGCGGCGCTGCGCGCGGTCGATCTGGGCGCTGACGATCAGGTCGAGCCGCACGTCGTCGTGCACCTGCTCGGGCTTGGCGCCGCGCGCGAGTTCCACGACGTCGGCGACCAGCGCCGTCAACTCGTCGAGCTCAGCGACGATGTCTACCCGCAGGGCCTCGCGGTCTGCGGGCGAGAGCCGGTCCTCCTCCTCGAGCACCTGGATGTTCGCCCGCAGGCTCGCGATCGGCGTGCGCAGCTCGTGCGAGGCGTCGGCGACGAGCTGGCGCTGCGCCTCGACCGAGCGCTCGAGGGCGTCGAGCGTCGTGTTGAACGAGGCGGCGAGGCGGCCGAGCTCGTCGTCGCGCTCGACGTCGATGCGCTGCGTGGGGTCGCCAGGGGTCGCGGCGATCGTCTCGGTGCGGTCCGTGAACCTGCGGATCGGCGCGAGCGCCGAGCGCGCGACCCCCTCGCCGAGCACCGCGGCGAGCGCGACGCCGCCGGCGCCGAGCGCCACGAGGATCCACAGCACGCGGTGCAGGACCGCATCGGTCTCGTTGAGCGGGCGGGCGACCTGGACGGCCCCGGCGGCGCCGGCGCCCTGCGTGAGCAGCCGCAGATGGGTGCCCTCGACGTGCACGTCGCGCAGCGCCTCGCCCTCGCCGGAAGCAGCGATCGCCCGCTCGCCGTCGGAGACCGGCAGTGCGCCCGCTTCGTCGGGCGGCAGCTGCGCCGAGCCGTCGGGCGACAGGTACTGCACGTAGCCCTGCGCGCCGCCGAAGCGCCCGGGCCCGTGCATCTCCGGAGGGCCGAACCCGATCGGCCTGCCGGGGCCGAAGGCCGCCTCGCGCTGCACGAGCTCCGCGACCGGCCGCGCGCGGTCGCGCAGCGCGTCGTCGACCTCGCCGCGAAGCTGCGAGCGGACCGCCACGTAGACGCCGATCGCCACGATCAGCACGACGAGCGCCACGGCGAGGCTCGCGGTCCCGGCGATACGGCGGCGCAGCGTCACGGCTCGCGCAGGACGTAGCCGACGCCGCGCACGGTGTGGATCAGGTCGCGGGCGCCCGCCTCGTGGAGCTTGCGGCGCAGGTAGCCCACGTACACGCGCAGCGCGTTCGAGGCCGGGCCGAAGTCGTAGCCCCAGACGCGGTCGTAGATCGTCGAGTGCGAGAGCACGCGGCGCGGGTTGAGCATCAGCAGCTCGAGCAGCTGGTACTCGGTCCGCGTGAGCTCGGCGAAGCCGTCCTCGCCGACCGCCGCGCCGTGGCGGCCCTCGTCGAGGCGCAGCTCGGCGAACACGAGCGCGCCGGGCTCCCCGGCGCCGTTGCTGCGCCGCAGCAGCGCGCGCAGGCGCGCCCGCAGCTCGCCGACGTCGAACGGCTTGACGAGGTAGTCGTCGGCCCCGGCGTCGAGCCCTTCGATCCGGTCGGCGACGGCGTCGCGCGCGGTGAGCAGCAGGATCGGCACGCGGTCGCCCGCGCGCCGCAGCCGGCGGCACACCTCCAAGCCGTCGACGCCGGGCATCCCGATGTCGAGCACGATCGCGTCGGGCGCCGCGCCGGCGACGGCCTCGAGCGTCTCGTGACCGCCCTCGGCGAGGGCGACCTCGTAGCCGCCCAGGGTGAGCGCGCGCCGCAACGCGTCGCGCACCGCGCGGTCGTCGTCTGCGATCAGGATCCGCACCGGATCCATTGTGGCGTCGCGCCGTGGCGGCGCGGGAGCACTCTTACGCGGCTCTTATGTGACGGCGCGCAGCGCCGCGGTCACACCGGCCGCGATCAGGACGCCGACGATGACGGAGGCGCCGCGCCAGAACGCGATCCCGGCGGCGGCGACACCCGCCGTGTCCGCGCCGATGTGCAGGTGCTTGCCGTCGGCGAGCGCCGAGGTGACGACCAGCGCGGCGAGCAGCGCCGGGGCGAGCAGGACCACGACTCCGCTGAACCACTGCGGCAGCTCACGCCCGCCAAGGGCGAACGGCCCGATGCCCTTGATGAACGCGGTGACGGCGGCGGCCCCGCCGACGACCGCCCACGCGGCGCCTGCGGTCACCCGGCCCGCCCGCCTCGCCGGTAGAGCCCGTAGAACGCGGCGACGGACGCCGCCAGAACCGGGACGCCCGCCGGCGTGAACGGGATCAGCACGAGCGCGATCACCGCGCCTGCGAGCGCAACGGCCGGCCCACCGGGCCGGCGCAGCTCGACCATCAGGATCGCCAGGAAGAACGCCGGGTAGACGGCGTCGAGGCCGAGCTTGTGCGTGTCGCCGAGCAGGTTGCCGCTGAGCGCGCCGACGAGCGTTCCCGCCTGCCACGTCACGTACTGGATCGCGGTCGCGCCGAACAGGAAGATCCGGTCGAAGCTGCCGTCGCCCTGTGCGGACATCGCCCAGGACGAGTCGACGACCGCCTGCCCCTGCGCCGCGCGCTTCAACGGCCCGCCGGGCAGCGACGGCGCCAGCGCGATCCCCATCGCCAGGAAGCGCGAGTTCATCATCGCCGAGGCCGCGACGGCGGCCCCGACGCCGCCGCCCGCGGCGAGGATCGAGATCGCGGCGAACTGGGCCGAGCCGGCGAAGACGATCACCGACATCACGATCACGGCGAGCGCCGGCATCCCGGCGTCGCGC
>VAYD01000220.1 GCA_005883905.1 Actinomycetota bacterium | reverse complement strand
TGACGTCGAAGCAGGCGCGCTGCGTGACGAGCTTGGCCATCGTGACCTCCTGGACGGCGTCTTCGCCGGCGACGAAGCGGCGCAGCGCGTCGTAGGTGACGGCCTGGCCCGTGTACACGGCCGTGGCGACGTCGGTGAGCTTGTGGCGCAGCACCTGGTGGCCGGTCAGCGGCTTGCCGAACGCCGTGCGCTCCTTCGCAAATGCAACGGTCTTCTCGTACGCGACGCGCATCGCCCCGACCGCGCCGAGCGCCATCAGCAGCCGCTCCCACTGGAAGTTGGCCATGATCAGGTAGAAGCCCTCGTTCTCGCGGCCGAGCAGGTTCTCGTCGGGCACGAAGACGTCCTCGAAGGCGATCAGGCCCGTGTCGGACGCGTGCCAGCCGAGCTTCTCGATCGCCGAGGCGTGCACGCCCTCGCACTTGTCGACGATCAGGAAGCTCAGGCCGTGGTGGCCGCCCTCGCCCGTGGTCTTCAGCGCTGTGACATAGAAGTCCGCGCGCACGCCGTTGGTGATGAACATCTTCGAGCCGTTCACGAGCCAGCCGCCGTCGACCCGCTTGGCGCTCGCCTTGATGCCGGCGACGTCCGAGCCGGCGTCTGGCTCGGTGATGGCGAGCGCCGCGATCTTCTCGCCGGCGATCGCCGGGCGCAGGTAGCGCTCCTTCTGGTCGTCGGTGCCGAACTTCCAGATCGGCGGCGTCGCGATGTTCACGTGCGCGCCGATCCCGGCGGCCAGCCCGCCTGAGCCGCAGCGCGAGAGCTCCTCGGCGAGGACGGCCTCGTGCAGGTAGCCGCCGCCCTGGCCGCCCCACCGCTCCTCGTACTTCAATCCCAACAGGCCCTGCTTGGCGCACGTCGTGAAGACCTCGTCGGGGAACCAGTGCGCGTCCTCCCACTCCATCGCGTGGGGGCGCAGCTCGCTGGCGATGAACCCGCGGATCGATTCGCGCAGCTCCTCGTGCTCCTCGGTGAACGGGGGGTCCGGCGCGCTCATGGGCGGGCAGTATGGCCGCGGCCGACGTGGTCGAACCCGGCGAGATCGCCGCCGCGCTCGTTGTAGTACGCGCGGACCTCGCAGATCAGGCCGTCGCGCAGCGCGAGGAACTCAGCCCCGCGGTCGAGCAGGCGCTCGCCGGTGCGCGGGTGGTCGAAGGCCATCGTCCACTCGATCGCGACCTCGGCGTCGGACTCGACGAGGTGCTCGCACGTCCAGACGGCATTCAGGTGCGTGACCGCGAGCATCGCGTTGTCCGCGATCGCGTCGGCGCCTACGTGCGGCTCGCGGCGCGTGTAGTAGTGGACGGCGTCGTTCGTGAAGTGGCGGGCCACCTTGCCGGCGTCGCCGGAGTTGAGGTCCTCGTAGTAGGCGCGGACGCGCTCGGCGGCGGTCATGAGGCGAGGCATCCCTCGAGCCAGTGCTCGCGGTCGCGCACCGCGTGCAGGTCGAGCGTGTGACCCGCGCGGTACATCACGCCGCCGCCGCGGCCACGGGCCAGGGCGTCATACGGCGGGAAGTCGCGGTCGAGCAGCCCGTTCTGGACGAGCACGCGCGCCGTGGCGCCGCCGATCCAGCGGACCGGGTCGAACGCGGCCATCGCGCGCAGGTAGCGCGGCCCGCCGAAGCGCTGCAGCAGCGGCGCGAGCCGCTGGCCAGCGGACGCGAGGACGCCGCAGCGGATGCGGTGGTCGACGCCGAGCAGCGCGGCGCTGGCGACGGCGCCGAGCGAGAAGCCCATGACGCCGAGGCGATGCGGGTCGATCTCCGGGCGGTCGGCGAGCAGGTCCAGCGCGCGGCGCTCGTCGACGACGGTCTGGCGCAACGTCAGGGCGTCGCTCGTCCTGCCCGTGAGGATACGGCGCCCGTGCGGCCGGGCCCACGGCGCGTCGAGCAGCAGCGAGGCGACGTCGTGGCGCCTGAGCTGTCGCGCCTCGCCGAGGAACTGCGAGCGGTTGCCCAGGCGCCCGTGCTGGAACACGACCGCCGGGAACGGGCCGTCGCCGCGCGGCTCGACGAGGTAGGCCGGCACGCGGCCGCCGAGCACCGAGCTGAACGTCAGCCAGCGCACGCCGCGCTCACGCGCGCTCGGTCCGCTGCGCATGGCAGGCGGCGGGCCGAAGTCGGTGAGCTCGGCCGACAGCGGTGTTGCGTTGCCGGGCGGCGCGGGCCCGCCGCGCGAGGACTCGCCGCATCCGATCAGGCTCAGCGCGACCAGAGCGCTACAGGCCGTACGAACGGCCGAT
>VAYD01000219.1 GCA_005883905.1 Actinomycetota bacterium | reverse complement strand
GGGTCGACCAGCCCGACATGACCCATCGGATCGTGATCGAGCCCAGCCCGATGACACCGCCCGCGATGACCTTGACCGCTTCCATGCTCGGTGACCGCCCTGAACCGTCGAACGTTCGTCGGGCGCGAGCGTACACGCGGCTACGCTGCCACGCCATGGGGAGAGGTCCAGCGGCCGCGCTTGCGCTGCTCATCGCCGCGATCGCAGCCGGTCCGGCCGCCGCGGCGCACGTCAAGGTCGCCGGTCCGACCGCGTCCGGTGCCGCGCTGCGCACCTACCACGAGCGCACCGCGCTCTGCGTCGAGGTCGTCAGCGGCTACTCGCATCTCGGCAGCTCGTGTGGCGATCCTCCGCGACGCCCGGCCGACACGGACCTCATCGACACGTCCGGGTATCCGGGGGATACCGTCGTGGGCGGGATGGCGCCCCCGGAGATCGCGCGCGTGCAGATCGTCCACCACGACGGCGCCACGGTCGACGTGCCGACGCGGACGGTCAACACGGCTCCCGGCCTCGCGTTCTTCCTGAGCGACGTCGACGCCGCGAAGCACGGGGAGGTCCGTTTCGTCCGTCTGTTCGACAGCTCCGGCACCGAGCTTGCCGCGGTTGACGGCGGCGACTATGAGTTCCAACCGATGCATTCGACGACGCTCGGCCGCGTGGCCGACCTGCGCGCCGTCGCCTATGACGCGCGCGAGTTCGAGCCCTCGCCGATCGATCTCGAGCGCGTCCGCCGCTACCTGTGCGTCAGCCTCCGCTTCCCCGGCGGCAGCGGTGAACTCGGCCAGGGCTGCCTGTCGCGGGAGACCGGGTCGAGCGAACCGCTGGTCGCGACGCCGATGTTCGGGACCTGCCACCACGGCAACGCGGTGGTGGCGTTCGCGACGCCGGATGTCGCGCGGATGCAACTTGTGCTCGGCGACGGCCGGCGCATGACCGCTCGCAGCCTGCGGCTGCCGCTCGGCCCGCCTGAGGGCCGCCGCGTCCTGATCGCCGTGGCGCCCCCGTCGGCAGCGGTGCGGCGCCTCGAGGCGTTCGACGCGGGCGGCCGGCGGGTCGTGACGCAGAACCTGGGAATCGAACCGCCCGCCGCGCGTTGCGGCAGCGGCGAGCTGCAGTTCGGCCTCTTCGCACCGCGCGAGGAGGGTCCGGAGCGCGCCGACGCCGCGCCGCCGGGCGGTACGGCGCTCGTGGTGCGAGCCGAAGGCGAACGGCTCTGCGTGGGCGTCGACGAGCTGCCTCCCGCGCCGACGTGCTTCGTCCCGGCCGACGAGGCGGTCCTGCTCGACGCGGAGCGCGACTACGCCGATGGCTCGCGCGGCTTCGCAGGACTTGTGGACCCACACGTCGCAATCATCACGGTGCGGCTCGCGGACGGGCGCGACGTCACGGTGCCGACCGAGCCTGCGCCCGAGGCGGCGGGGCCGTACGCAACGGTCGCGCGCGCCTATGCGATCCACGTCGACGGGTCGGCCCTGTACCTCAGATACCGCGACGCTGCCGGTCATACGCTCGACAGCCAGCTGGTCGACGCGGCGCTCGGGTCGCTCGTACAGCCACACGTCGCGCTTCGCGCCGGAGCGACGCGCCTTGCTCTCGGGCGATCGAGCGCGTCGACCGACGGTTCGCGACGGCCCTGGTCTCCTGCGCAACGCACCGGATCGCGCTGTACGGCCGCCTCGGGCAAACCGCACGCGCAGTCGAGGCGATCACCGGCGCCGGCCGGAGCGTCCCGGGTCTCGTGGACCGCCGATCGCGCACCTTCCTGATCGTCCTGAAGCCGCACGAGCGCCTGCGCGCGCTCCGCGTTCTTGGCCACAGCGGTTACCGCGCGCCCTTGCACCTTCCGGCGGGCACTGAGCAGTGCGGGTACGGCGCGACGCTCTACGGCTCGCTGTAGCGGCGAACTGCGACGCGCGCGGGGCCCCGCGTGCTGAACTGCGATCCATGTTCCGGAGCATCGCTCTTGCCACCGCTGCTGCCGCGCTCGCCCTCGCGCCGGCAGCCGTCGCCGACGTCAACGCGCACGGCAGCGTCAAGCAGGTCTACGTCACGGGTTTGACCCCAGGCGCGCAGGCGACGCTCGTCAACGCGGCCGGCAGGAACGCCAAGACGCGCAAGGCGGACAGCCTCGGCGGGCTGCTCTTCCGCAACGTCAAGCCAGGCACGGGCTACAAGGTCCATGTCGGCAGCGAGAGCTCGCAGCCGCTGACGGTGCTCTCGACGCAGTCGGCTCCGCCGAGCACGGACGTCTACAACCAGTCGATCCCGTCCGACGGCTACGGCTATCTGACCACGCGCGACGGGACCAAGCTCGCGATCAACGTCCATCCGCCGCAGGACATCTCCAACGCCGAGGGGATCGATCTCCCCCACATCCCGTTGGGCGAGCCCTACCCCACGCTGATCGAGTACTCGGGCTACGGCTACGCGAACCCGGCCGGTCCCGAGAACGGGATCGCCGCGGTCGCCAACCTCATGGGCTTCGCCGTGGTCGACGTGAACATGCGCGGCACCGGCTGCTCGGGCGGCGCGTTCGACTTCTTCGAGCCGCTGCAGGGCCTCGACGGCTACGACGTCATCGAGACGATCGCGCGCCAGCCGTGGGTCAAGAACCTGAAGGTCGGGATGCTCGGCATCTCCTACGGCGGCATCAGCCAGGTCTTCACAGCCGAGACGCGGCCGCCGAGCCTCGCTGCGATCTCGCCGCTCTCGGTGATCGACGCGACGCAGACGACGCTCTACCCCGGCGGCATCCTGAACACCGGCTTCGCGTTGAACTGGGCCAAGGAGCGCGTCCACGACGCCAAGCCCTCCGGGCCGAACGAAGGCCAGGCGTGGGCGGCCAAGCGGATCGCCGAGGGCGACCAGACCTGCAAGGACAACCAGGCCATGCACGGCGAGGCGGCCAACCTGCTCAAGAAGGTCCGCGCGAACAATCACTACGTGCCGAAGATCGCCGACCCGCTCGCGCCCGTCACGTTCGTGCACAAGATCGACGTGCCCGTCTTCATGGCCTGCCAGTTCACCGACGAGCAGACGGGCGGCCACTGCCCGACGCTGGCGCGCCAGTTCACCGGGACGCAGAAGAAGTGGTTCACGTACACCAACGGGACGCACGTCGACTCGCTGGATCCCGAGACCTACAACCGGCTCTACGACTTCCTGTCGCTGTACGTCGCCAAACAGGCGCCGGCGATGAACGCCGCGGCCGTGCAGCTCAGCGCGCCGCTCGTGTTCCAGGCGGCGATGGGGATCAGCGGCCTGACGCTGCCGCCGGACCCGATCCAGCAGCAGCCCTCGTATGACGCCGCGCTGACGGCGTTCGAGCAGCTGCCGCCCGTGCGGATCCTGTTCGACAACGGCGCCGGCAGGAACCCGGGCGAGCCGTATCCCGGCTTCGAGCAGTCGTTCCCGGCGTTCCCTGTGCCCGGCACGAAGGCGCAGAGCTGGTGGCTGGCGCCGCGCGGCGCGCTCGCCGCCAAGCGCCCGGCGAAGACCGGCGCCACCACGTTCACCTGGAACCCGAAGGCCCGCCCGCTGACCGACTTCACCGGCGACACCGCGGGCGGCAAGGACGGGCTGTGGACGGCGACGCCGCCGTACAAGTGGGCGCCGGACCCGAACGGCACCGCGGCCGCCTACGTGACCGCCCCGCTGACGCAGAACACCGTCGTCATCGGCGCCGGCGCTCTGCGTGCCTGGGTGCGCTCGCCGGCGAAGATCGTCGACCTGCAGGTCACGATCAGCGAGGTCCGCCCCGACGGCAAGGAGACGTTCGTGCAGGGCGGCTGGCTGCGCAGCAGCTTCCGCAAGCTCGACCCGGCGAAGAGCACAGCGCTCGAGCCGTGGCCGAGCGGACGCCTGCGCGACATGCGCAACATGCCGCGCGGGCGGTTCGTGAAGCTCACGATCCCGCTGTACTACGAGGCGCACGCCTACCGCGCGGGTTCGCGCATCCGCGTCCGGATCACGGCGCCCAACGGCGACCAGCCGATCTGGTCGTTCAGCGAGACGAAGCCCAAGGCCGGCACGCCGCGGGTGCGCATCGGCTACGGCAAGAAGCGGCCGTCGCGGCTCCTGCTGCCGGTCGTCTCGGGGGTGAACGTCCCGACCGGCCTGCCGCTGTGCCCGGGGCTTCGCGGCGAGCCGTGCCGCGACTATCAGCCCTGAGCGAGGATCTTCAGAGCGTCGCTGAGCCACTTCCGCGCGCGCACGATGTTCGGCCCGTCGGGCGCAAGCGCGGCCGTCTCGGCCTGGAGCGCGGTCATGACGATCACGGCGCGGCGAGGGTCGGGCTCCGTCAGCGCCTCCTCAATCCGCTCCGCCAGTCGCTCGGGCTTGTGGGTGAGCGTCGCGGCCCGATCCGCGAGCCGCTTTTGGGTCGGCTGCCAGACGCGGTTCAGCGCGAACACGATCCGCACCACGCGTGACGCGTCGTCGACCAGCCGTTCGACGAGCGCCAGCCGTTCGCCCGGCCGTATGAGCGTGAGCAGACCCGCCGGCGCGAACCCGCCCCACGTCAGCGCCGCCTCCTCGATCCGCGCCGCGGCGAGCTCGTCCGGGTAGTGGCGCAGCCGCTCCTGCCACTGCGCCAGCAGTCCCGACGTGCGCAGCGCGATCCCGTTCGCCAGCGCGTCGGCGCTCGCGGATGCGTCGCCGGCGAAGATCGCGTCGACCGCCGCTTCCGCGTGTGCGCGCGACCACCAGATCAGCTCGATCGGGACGCCGTCGCGGTAGCCCGACACGCGCTTCGTCGGCACGCCCTGCTGCCCCCACGTTCCCAGGTCGGTCAGCCCGCAGGCGGCGGCGAGCGAGAAGCACTCGTCGAGCTCGAGCTGGTCCTCCGTCACGACCAGCATCTCGATGTCGGAGACCTCGTCCGCGACACCGCGCGACACGCTCCCGGTCACCACCACCTCCTCGACGCTCGCCGGCAACGCGTCGGCGACCCGCTGCGCGATCGCGCGCAACTGCGCGCTTCGCGCCGTCGCGGTCATGCGAGCAGCCTACTTTCGGATGCGATCATCGAGCTGTGGCCGATGCGTTCATCCCGAGCCCGCCGTCCAACGGCCTGCACCTCGGGCCGTTCTTCTTCCACGCCTACGGGCTCGCCTACGTCGCCGCGGTCATCGCGGCCGTCGCGATCACGAGCCGGCGCTGGCGCGCGGTCGGCGGCGACCCGAAGCTCGTGCAGGAGGTGGCGCTGTGGGCCTTCCCCGCGGGGCTGATCGGCGGGCGGCTCTACTTCCTCGCGACGAGCTGGAACGAGGTCCCGCCGCACTGGTGGGGGCCGTTCGCGATCTGGCGCGGCGGACTTGGGATCTGGGGCGGCATCGCGGCCGGCACGCTCGTCGGGATCTGGGTCCTTCACCGGCGCAGGGCGGACATCCCCGTCTTCCTCGACGCCGCCGCGCCCGCGCTGCTCGTGGCACAGGCGATCGGACGGGTCGGCAACTACTTCAACCAGGAGCTGTTCGGCGGGCCGACGACGCTGCCCTGGGGCCTCGAGATCGATCCCGCGCACCGGCCCGCGCGCTACGCGTCCTATGCCACGTTCCACCCGACGTTCCTGTACGAGATCGTCTGGAACCTCCTGCTGGCCTTCGCGCCGGCGAGGAGCTCCTGCGAGTCGACCCCGCTCACCACATCCTCGGCCTACGGCTGAACTTCTTCGTCGCCGCGCTGCTGTTCGCCGCGGGCGCGCTCTGGTTCGTGGCGAGCCAGCGACCCCGCCGGTGGCGGGCGGCGCGCCGCGGCGCGACGCTCTTCGCCGTCGGCGCCGCGCTCTGCACGTGCGGATGCGGCCACTCCGGGCCGCGGGATCAGCCCCGCGACATCTCGTCGATGCAAATCGCGGCGGCGAGGATCAGCGCGTCGTTCTCGCCTTCCGCGACCTCGATCCCATAGGTGTCGCGGATCCGGAACCACCGCTTCGAGATCTCGGCGACCCTGTCGCCGTCGCGTTCGATCTTGTACTCGTGGTCGACGATGTTGCCCTTGGCGTTCAGCTCGCCGCCGCCGGCCAGGTGGATCACGTAGCGATCGCGCAGCGGCGTGATCATCGCCTTCTTGATCGTCGCGACGGTGTCGCCGTCGCGCTCGAGCTCCATCGTGTCGCGGATCGCGATCTTCTTCTCGCGCAGCTTGAACAGCTCGTCGCCCGAGGGGCCTTCCAGCACGAACGTCTTGCGGATCCGCAGCGCCTTCCCGTTGACCTTGTAGGCGTGCCGCTCTTCCTCGGTGTCGATCCAGAAGTCGTCACCGATAGCGAAGAGCTTCTCGCGCATCTGGTAGCGCGTCGTACCGGCGTCGTCGTGTCGCCGCAGCAGTCCCATCTGAGCCCCCAGTGGTCGTGGTGAGCCCACCGTACCGCGTGCTACTGTTAACCATATGGTGAATGATCCGTTCCGCGCGCTCTCGCACCCGATCCGGCGCGGCATCGTCGAGCGACTCGCGGCAGGCCCGGCGACCGTCGGCGAGGCCACGGCCGGCTTCGGCGTCTCGAAGCCGGCGATCTCCAAGCACCTCAAGCTGCTCGAGGAGACCGGCGTCGTGACGCGCGTCATCGAGGGCCGGACGCACCGGCTGTCGCTCCAGCCCGACGTGCTCAGCGAGGCCGCCGACTGGATGGATCACCAGCGCGCCCTGTGGGGCCGCCTGTTCGATGTCGTCGACGACTACCTCAAGGAGCAAGCATCGTCATGAACACGCCTCCGACCGTTTCGCCCGAGGAGTGGGAGGCTGCCCGCGCCGACCTGCTCGTCAAGGAGAAGCAGCTCACCCGCGCCCGCGACGCGCTCGCCGCCGAGCGCCGGCGGATGCCGTGGCTGGCCGTCGAGAAGGACTACGCGTTCGAGGGCCCGCACGGCCGCGCGAGCCTGGTCGACCTCTTCGACGGGCGCCGTCAGCTCGTCGTCTACCGCTTCTTCTTCGAGCCCGGCGTGGCCAACTGGCCCGAAAGCGGCTGCCCGGGATGCTCGTTCCTCGCGGACCAGGTCGCGCACCTCGCGCACCTCAACGCCCGCGACACGACCCTCGTGTTCGTGTCGCGCGCCCCGCAGGCGGACATCGAGCGCTACAAGGCGCGGATGGGCTGGGACATGCCCTGGTACACGCTCACCGACGGCTTCGACGCCGACTTCGGCGTCGGCGAGTGGCACGGCACGAACGCGTTCCTGCGCGACGGCGACAAGGTCTTCCGGACCTACTTCGTCGACAGCCGCGGCGACGAGGCGATGGGAAGCACGTGGAGCTACCTCGACATCACCGCGCTCGGGCGCCAGGAGGAGTGGGAGGACTCGCCCGAGGGCTACGACGAGTACGAGAACGCGGCGTGATCGCGCACGTCGCCGGGGTGCCGGTCGAGGAGGTCCTCCCCTCCGCGGCCGGCGCGAGCACCGCGCTGCTCCTGGCCCGCGCCTGGGTCTGGCTGCACCTGCGCCGCGACCGGAGGCCCGACGCGTGAGTGCCGCGGACACCACGCTGCGCATGCAGCGGAGCTTCGACGCGCCCGCGCAGGCAGTCTTCGACGCATGGACGAGTGAGGAGGTCATGCGCCGCTGGTGGCACGCCGGCCGGGACTGGGAGACGCCGGTCGCGACGGTGGACCTGCGCATCGGCGGCGACGTCCGCGTCGTCATGCGCAATCCCCACACCGGCGAGGAGTACGGCGGCGGCGGGAAGTACACCGAGATCGATCCCCCACGCCGCCTCGCGTTCACGTGGTTCTGGGACAACGACCCGGATTCCGTGCGCCAGCTGATCGAGCTCGACTTCGAGGAGACCGAGGGCGTCACGCTCGTGCGCTTCACGCACCGCGACCTTTGGAACGAGGAGGCGGTCCGCTCCCACGAGAGCGGATGGAGCACGGCGTTCGACAACCTGGAGCGCGCGCTGGCCGAGCGGCAGTCCTCGGCGTAGGCTCTGTTGCTGCACCGATCCATCGGGGCGGTGCATCGAAACCATGAGCGATAAAGCCGCTCAGCGCAGGGAAGGGGCAGCCAACGCGCGCGAGCGCGAGGCCGACGAGCGCGAGCGCGCCGCCGACGAGCGCGACCGCGCGGCTCAAAGACGCGACTGGGCCGCTGACGCGCGCGAGCTCGAGGCCGATGAGCGCGACCGCGCAGCGCAGGGCCGTGAACGGGCCGCCGAGGAGCGCGACGACGTGGCCCAGGGCCGTGAACAGGCCGCCGACACGCGCGACCGAACGGCCGACGAACGCGAACAGGCGGCGGACGAGTCGGATCGCCGTCACGAGGAGGGCGTGATCGAGCAGGCGGAGATCGACCGCGAAATCCGGGCAAGTGCCCGAGCGATGAAGGATCCCGACACCGACTGACACGACGGAGGGCCTGCGGGTAGTAGTTGTCCATCTCGACACGAGGAGGAGGCATGAGCACCCGCGTCCCAGTCCCCCGCGACCGTGACGACG
>VAYD01000218.1 GCA_005883905.1 Actinomycetota bacterium | reverse complement strand
TCTGGGCCGAGCTCGAGGTCACCGGCCGCGCGGCGCATGGCTCGCGGCCGGATCTCGGGATCGACGCCATCGCGAAGGCGGGCCCGGTCCTGACGGCGATCGGCGAACTGGACGAGGCACTCGGGGAGCGCACGCACCCGCTGCTCGGCCGCGGCTCCGTCCACGCCTCGACGATCGACGGTGGCGTCGAGCTGTCGAGCTATCCGGCGCGTTGCGCGATCGGCGTCGAGCGGCGAACGCTGCCCGGCGAGACCGTGGCCGACGTCGAGGCCGAGCTGGCTGCGCTCGGCGCGCAGCAGCACCGCATCCTTCTCGTGCGCGAGGGGTTCGAGGTGGCGTCCGACGAGGACGTCGTCGCGGTCGTGTCCGCCGCCGCGACGGCGATCCTCGGGGACACGCCGCCGATCACCGGCGTCAGCTACTGGGCCGACGCGGCGTTCATCGCCGCCGCAGGCATCCCGACCGTCATGTTCGGCCCGAGCGGCGAGGGCGCCCATGCGGTCGAGGAGTGGGTCAGCATTCCCGACACCGTCGCGGTGACGCGCACGCTGGTCGGCGCGGCCGAGCGACTTCTCGGCTGACGCGGCTACAGCGGCGTCTCGTACATGACCAGTGGCAGGTTCAGCTCGGGCATGTGCAGCCGGGCGCCGTCGACGACCGTCCAGCCGCTGGCCTCGTAGAAGCGCCGCGCCGGCGCGCCCTCGGGCGTCCACAGCTGCGCCGAGCTGAAGCCCGCGTCGGCCATCGCCGCCACGGCCTCGCGCATCAGCGCCGCGGCGATCCCTTTGCGCCAGTGTGCGGGGTCGACGAACATCGCGCTCACGTGCGCGCGGCCGGGGATCGGCGGCCCGACGCCGTGCGCGGCTCGCGCCTGGGTCCACGCGCAGGCGCCGGCGATCGCGCCGTCGACCTCCACCACGCGGATGCGCTGCAGCGGATCGGCGAAGCGCCGGTGCCAGTGGGCCGTCTCCTCGTCGCGCGATGGCAGCCGCAGCTCCGGCCCGGCCCAGTCGCGATAGGTCTCGTCGCAGCGCAGGACGAGGTCGACCAGCGCGCCGCGTTCGGCCGTGGTGGCGTGGCGCAGCGTCACAGGTACGCCCCGCTCGGCAGGTACGGCGCGAACGGCCCGACGTCGCCGCGGATGAACACCGGTCCCTCGGGGCCGATCGCCAGGCGCGCCGCGAGGCAGATCTGCACGGCCCAGTCGTGCCCGGCGCGGACGAAGTCGACGTGGACGCTCTGGCCGGGCTCGGACGCCGCGAGCGCGCTCCACAGCAGGTCGGCCGCGATCGCGTCGTCGCGGGCGGCCAGCAGGGCGAGCGAGCCGTCGCGCACCGCCGCCCAGCCGCCGTCGTCGTGGACCAGCAGCGAGCAGCCGACGCGCTCCATCGCCTCGAGGTCCGGCCCGTGCGCGGCGCCGCGGACGTGGCGCGAGACCGCGTCGCACAGGTCGCGGTCCTCCGCCGCATCGCCCGGACGCGTCCGCAGGTCCTCCGGGATCGCCGAGCGATCGACGATGCCGGCGAACGTCACGCACGGCAGGACCTGGAAGCCCGCCAGCGCGTAGCGGCGCATCGCGCGCGGGTCGGTCGTCGACAGGATGATCGCGCCGCGGCAACCGTCGGCGTAGCGCAGCGTCGCGTCGAGCAGCTCGCGGCCGACGCCACGGCTCTGCTGGTCCGGGCGCACGCCGAACAGGCTCAGGCCCCAGACGCCCTCGCGCACGAGCGCCAGCGCAACGCCGACAAGGTCGCCGTCGTCGTCGGCCACCCACGCGCCGTCGGGATCCGTGCGTTGCAGGTGCGCGATCCGGTAGCGCCCGCGCTCGGCGCGCAGCTCCTCGCCCATGGCGTCCAGGAACTCCGCCGGGACCTGCGTCTGCAGCGCCGACCATGCCACGTGGTCGGCGGCGGCGACGTCGTCGGGGGTGAGGGGCCGGATCTGCACCGGCTCCTAGTCAATCAATCAGCGGCCGCTGCGCTGGTCGATGGGGGAGGACGAGAAGAAGAAGAACCAGATCTCGAACGCCACCAGGCACGCCATGACGACCAGGACGAGCACATAGTCAAGGGCGGTCAGCGCGGGCCCCGTCCCGGTCGGGTCGTGCGGGCGCTCGCCGCGCATCGACCGCAGCCACGGCAGCTGGCGGTGGACGGTGCGCCGGATGCCGCTGACACGCTCGTAGCGAGCGCCGAGGGCCGCCAGGAGCTGCAGACACGCCAGCCCGACGGCGAGGGTCACGATCACGAACGCGGCGAGCGCGCCCATGCTGATCGCCGCGCCACCGGTCAGTCGCGATCCGACCCAGAGGCCCACGAGCGGCGCGCCGAGCCAGACGTTGACCGCCGTCACGCTCATCGTGGCCACCAGTGCGATCCGCTGCAGCCGCTCTCCCACATACAGGATCGTATCCGGATACAGTGGTGTATCGCAACGATGAGATTGACACGCGCCGAATCACAGGCCCGAACGCGGTCGGCGCTCCTCGACGCGGGCGCGCAAGTGTTCGTCGAGCGCGGCTTCGCCGGCTCGAGCGTCGAGGCGATCGCGGCGCGCGCCGGGTTCACCCGCGGCGCCTTCTACTCGAACTTCGCCTCCAAGGAGGAGCTGTTCGCCGAGCTGCTGCAGGAGCGCGTCTACGCGATCTACACGCGCATGGCGCAGCGCCTGCTGTCGGGCGAGGCGAACTGGACGCCGCGCGAGTCCGGCGAGCGGCTCGCCGCGGTGCAGTCCGACCCGAACGGGGCGTGGATGTTCCGCCTGTGGCTAGAGCTGCTCGCGCACGCGGGGCGCAGCGAGGAGATGCAGGCGCTCGCGGCCCGGTTCTGGTCGGGCAACCGCGCGCTGATGACGCAGCTCGTCGAGCGCGCCTACGCGCAGCGCGGCGAGACGCCGCCGGTGCCGGCCGACCGGATCGCGAGCGCGTTCATCGCGATGGACATCGGCCTCGCGCTGCAACACTACGTCGACCCTGGCGCGGTGCCGCTCGACGTCTATCCCGACGTGTGGGAGGCGATCTTCGGCAGGTTGTGAAGACCGATCGGCTACCCTTCTGCGCCCATGGCCGTCCCGAAGCAGAAGCAGTCGCATTCGCGCACGCACAAGCGCCGCTCGCAGCACAAGCTCAGCGCGGCCGTGTACAACAGCTGCCCGCAGTGCCACAGCCCCCGCCGCCCGCACCGCGTGTGCCCCACGTGCGGCTATTACGGGGGCCGTGAGGTCGTCGCGCCCGAGCCGGGCCACGACCACCACGATCACGAGCACTAGTGATGGCTGACGGTTCGGCCGTCACCATCGCAGTCGACACCAACGGCGCGGACCTCGGTCCCGCCGAGGTCGCTGCAGGCGCCGCCACCGCGGCGGCGCAGGGCGTGCGCGTGCTGCTGTTCGGCCCGGCCGAGGCGATCGGCGATGTCGCGGACGGCGTCGAGGTCGTCGACGCGCCGGTCTCGATCGCCAAGGCGCCCGACCCGGTCATCGCCGTGCGCTCGACGCCCGACGCCTCGATCGTGCAAGCGGCGAGCGCGGTCGCCGACGGGCGCGCGCAGGCGCTCGTCGCGGGCGGCTCGACCGGCGCCGCGCTGGCCGCGGGGCTGTTCAACATCAAGCGCGCGAGCGGCATCTTCCGCCCGGCGCTCGCGATCCCGATACCGGTGCCCGGCAAGCCCGTGACGCTGCTCGACGTCGGGGCGAACGCCGAGTCGCGTCCCGAGCACCTCGTGCAGTTCGCCTTCATGGGCGCTGCGCTTGCGCAGGTCGTGCTCGGCATCGACCAGCCGCGGGTCGGGCTGCTGAGCAACGGCGAGGAGGCGATGAAGGGCACGCCGCTGGTGCTCGAGACCCACGAGAAGCTCACCGGGTCGCCGCTGCGGTTCGTCGGCAACGTCGAGGGGCTCGACCTGACCTCGGGCGCGGCCGACGTGATCGTCACCGACGGCTTCACCGGCAACGTCGCGCTCAAGGTCGCCGAGGGCGTCTCCCAGACGATGCTCGAGGCGGTGCGCGACGCGGCGATGAGCTCTGCGCGCGCCAAGCTCGGCGGAGCCCTGCTGAAGCCATCGCT
>VAYD01000217.1 GCA_005883905.1 Actinomycetota bacterium | reverse complement strand
CACACGTCGCCCTGGTCGCGCGCTGCGGCCTCGAGCGCAAGCCGCGTCTTGCCGCTGCCGCCCGGTCCCGTGATCGTGAGCAGGCGCGTGCGGCCGAGCAGTCGCGCGACCTCGCCGAGCTCGCGCTCGCGGCCGATGAAGCTCGTCAGCGCCAACGGCAGCGGGGCGCCCGCGGGCTCCTCGGCATCGCCGGCCGCGAGCAGCTCGCGATACAGGCGCCGCGTCTCCTCGTCGGGATCGGCGGCATAGGCGTCGCGCAGCGCGCTGCGCAGGTGCTCGAACGTCTCGAGCGCGCGCTGGCGGCGCCCGGCGTCGGCGTACGCCCGCATGAGGCAGCGCGTCGCGCGCTCGTCCAGAGGGTCGAGCACCAGCGCCTGCTGCAGCGCCTCGGCGGCGTCGTCGGGCAGCTCCCGCAGCGCCGCGAGCTCGAGGTACGCGGCGGTCACCAGCTCGCGCAGCGCGTCGCGGCGGGCGGTGGTCCAGTCCTCGTAGCGGTCCTCGGGCAGCAGCTCGCCGGTCGCGCGCGCCAGCGCGGCCTCGTAGGCCGGTGCGCCGCCGTCTGCACGCGCCGCGGCGATCGCGGACTCGAGCTCGACCGCGTCCACCACGACGTCGCCGTTCAGGCTCAGGACGTCGTCGCGCAGGGCGAGGATCGCCGAGCCGTCCGCGCCGGTCGCGTCGAACGCGCGGCGCGCCGCGTAGACCGCCTGATGGAGGTTGTTGTTGAGCGCTCGCGCGTCGTCCTTGTCGGGCCACAGCAGCGCGTATGCCTGCTCGCGATGCATCCGGTTGCCAGGCGCGGTCGCGAGCAGCTTCACCAGCGCGCGCGCCTTGCGCAGGCGCCAGCCATCGTCTGGGAGCTCCGTCCCGTCGATGTGGACCGCGAAACCACCGAGCAAGCGGATGGACAGCACGCGTCTGCCGAGCGTACCGGCCGCCGCCGGTGGACTCAGGCGACCAGCAGCGGGCGCGTGAAGTTCTGCGCCCCAGGGATGATCGGCGTCGCGTCGACGCCGAACCACTGCTCGAGCAGCGAGCAGTACAGCCCGCGGAAGTCCGCCGTCGCGCGCAGGTTGTCGGAGTCGTCGAGCGTTGCAAGGCCGGGGAACTCGCCGACCTGCTGGCCCTTGGCCTTCGTGCCGATGACGAACGCCACGCCGCCCGCCCCGTGGTCGGTGCCGGTGTCGTTCTGCTCGGGGCGGCGGCCGAACTCCGACCACACCTGCGTCAGCACGCGGCTCCCGATGCCGCGCGCCTCGAGGTCGCGCTGGAAGGCCAGCAGCGCGTCGCAGACCGTCTGGATGTCGTCGCCGAGCGAGCCGGCCTGGTTGGAGTGGGTGTCGAAGCCGCCGGGCGCGTCGATCGCGACGCAGCGGATCGGGACGCCCGCGTCGAGCATCGCGGCCAGCGCAGCGAGCCGCTGCGCGAAGTCGTTGTCCGGGTAGGTCACCGGGCTCGTGAAGCCCGGCTGGCCGTTGTGGGCCTGGAACGGGCCGAGCGTGCCCCGGATGTCGTCGACCTCGGTCGCGACGAGGCGCGCGACGCGGCGCTGCGGATCGGTCGTGGGCAGGCGCCCGAGGGTCCCGATGGCCTCGAACATCGGGGTCTCGACCGGATCGCCGACGCCGGGCGCCCAGAGGCCGAAGTCGTCGGGGCGCGCAACGGCGGCGACCGGGACGTCGGCGGCTGCGAGGGCGGGGGACAGCGTCCAGTCGAGGGACAGGCCCTGCAGGGGGTTGTCGGGGTCGCCATGCGCCGACCTCCCAGAAGTGGCGCGAGGTGAAGTGCGACTGGTCGGGGTGGTCGTAGCCGACGGCGGGCACGACGCTCACCTTGCCCTCGCCGTGCAGGGTGCTGAGGCCGCTCGCCTGCGGCGCCCACATGAGGCGGTCGTCCTCGCTGAACGCCGGGCCGCTGCCCGCGGCCAGTGCGAGCGTCGGGCGCAGCGTCGCGTAGTTCGGGTCGCCGACGGGCGCCAGCAGGCTCAGTGCGTCCAGGCCGCCGGGCAGGAAGACGGACACGAGCGTGCGGTTCGGCGTGCCGGTGGCGGCGGCGGCGATGCCCTCGCGCAGCTGGTCGAGCCCGAACCGCGACGCGCCGTAGACCGCCAGGGCGCCGGCGGCGCCGCGTGTCACCAGCGTGCGGCGGGTCAGGCCGGTGCCGGCCGGGATCGGCATGCCCGGCTCGATCGCGCGGATGCCGCTGCCGGCCTGCGCGACGCCCTGGCGCAGCAGCTGTGAGCGGGTGAAGCCGGAGCAGTGATTGCAGCTGGTCATGAGGTCTGGAAGTCCGATGAGGTGAGGATCAGCATCCGCAGCGCGTTCTGGCGCATCGCCCGGTAGGGGCCCTTCTGCCAGTTCGCCATCACGGCGGGGAGGACGCCGTTGGCGAACGCGAGCAGCGCGCCCGTGGTCTCGGCGGTGAGGCTCGGGTTGCCGAGCGCTGCACGTGCGCGTGCGAGGGCGGTGGGCGCATCCTCGTTGGGGTCGTAGGGCTTCGCGTCGTCCCACGGGTCGACGCTCTGGCCGCGCGTGACGTAGGAGGCGATGTCCCAGCGCCCGCGCCAGCTCGAGGTGTCCAGCCAGCGCGCGTCGTCCCATCCGGAGACGTTCGGCGGGTAGAACAGGAACTGCCCTGCGCCGTCGTCGAGCCACGACCAGGCGGTCGTCGTGATGAACTGCTGCGTGGCGCGCAGCGCGCCCGCCGTGTAGACGACCGGCGGCTTCGTGAGCGCGGCATCCGCGTAGTGCGCCGGGTGGCGCAGGATCGCGCGGACGACCGGCTTGATCGCGAAGCCGTTGGAGACGTAGAGGTCCTGGAGCGTGGCCTGCGTCGAGCCGTCGAGCGGGGTGGGGACGAAGTAGCTCCATAGCTTCGCAACGAAGAAGGAGGCGTGGAACGGGTTGTTCAGACAGAGGTCGCAGGCCGCCTGCCAGTCGTAGTTGCCGGCGTGCCCGAAGACGGTCTTGGTGCCGGTGTCGTGGCGGTTCGCGTCGTAGTGGAAGTTCGTCCAGCCGGTGGGGTCGACCCACGTGGCGCGCCAGCCGGTGAACGCGCGGGCGAGCTCGCGCACGTCCTGCTCGGTGTACGCGCCGCGGTCAGCGCCGAGCGTGAAGAGCTCCATGACCTCGCGCGCGTAGTTCTCGTTGGGGTCGTACTTCGTGTTGTCGATCCCGTCGAGCCACAGCAGCATCGCCGGGTCGTGGGTGATGTCGAGCAGGAGGTCGCGGAACGAGCCGAGCGCTCGGGTGCGCAGCAGCGCGTTCTGGCCGAGCATCAGCTTCCAGTCGCCGACCTTGTCGTTGGAGGTGGCGAACCAGTCGTGGAGGATCAGCGTCATGCGCTCGACCAGCGGCTGGTTGGAGCGCACCATGCGGTCGAGCCACCAGCAGTGCGCGTGGCCCCAGAGGTCCTCAGGCGCGAGCGGATTGCCGTCGTCGTCGACCGGCGCCGGCCCGTTGAGCTGCTCGACGGGCGGGTTCACGAGCTCATCGACGGCGGCGTCGAGCCCCATCTGCGCGAAGCGGTCGACGTCACCGGGGCGCGGGCCGAAGCCCGCGCGCCACAACAACCGCTCGGCCTGCGCCTGGCCGAACACGCCTTGCACCATCGGGTCGCCGCCGCCATCCGGGTTCGGGTTCGGCAGCAGCGGCCCGGTCGGCCGCATCGAGTACGTCGGCAACCAGTGCTTCGGATGCCTGCGCTTGCGCTTGCGGCTGTGCTTCTTCAGCACCCATCGCGCACGTTTTCGCGTGTGAGTCTTCATCCGCCCCTCGATGGAGCGTCGGCCGCGCTCGGCGGATCCTTGAACCAGGCAATCCTTCTGCGGACGCAACTCAGGGGCCAGTCCCCACAGTTGCAACGTGCAAAAAAGGGGACAGACCCCTCAGTTGCAACGTGCAAGAAAGGGGACTGGCCCCTGAGTTGCTAGGCGTTCCAGCGCGCGATGACCCGGACCTCGCGCTCGAAGCCGAGGACGGAGACCGTGCCGGTGTCGAGGCGCAGGCGGCCGCCGAACGCGGCCGGCTCCTGCACCCACCGGGCGGCGAGCGCGCGCAGGACGTGGCCGTGGGCGACGAGCGCGACGTCGCCGTCGGCGCGCAGGACCTCGTCGATGACGCGGTCGACGCGGCGGCCGACATCGTCGGCCGTCTCGCCGTTCGGGGAGCCGTCGCGCCACAGGTACCAGTCGGGCCGAGTCTCGCGGATCTGGGCGGTCGTGATGCCCTCGTAGTCGCCGTAGTCGAACTCGAGCAGGTCGTCGCGCAGCTCCGGCGTCAGGCCGGCCAGCTCTGCGGTCTCCCGGGCGCGCGACAGCGGCGAGGCGAGGACGAGCGAGAACTCGCGACCGCCGATGCGGTTGATCAACGCCCGGGCGCGGTCGCGCCCCTCCTGCGTCAGCGGCACATCGGTGCGCCCCGTGTGGCGCCCGTCGCGGGACCACTCGGTCTCCGCGTGGCGCAGGAGCCAGACCTCCATCAGCCGAGCGCTGCTTCGTCCGCGACGAGGTCGAGCCGGTCGCGGTCAAGCAGCGACGCCGGCGTGCCGCGATCCGGGCCGGCGAGGACGCGTGCAAGCGCCGGCGCCTTGTCGGCGCCCGTGACGAGCAGCATCAGCCGATGCGAGGCGTTCAGCGCCGGCAGCGTCAGCGTGATCCGCTCGGGCGGCGGCTTTGGCGAGTCGTCGAGCCCCGCGACGAGGTCGCTCGAGTCGAGCAGCGGGTGGCCGGGGAACAGCGACGCCGTGTGCCCGTCGGGCCCCATGCCGTTGAGCGTCAGGTCCATCACGGTGTCGCCGAGCTCCTGGGCATACGCCTCGGCGCCGCGCACCGGCCCGAGCTCCCCGGGCATCCGGTGCTCCACGGCGCCCGGCGCGAGCAGGGCCTCGTGCACCATCCCGGCGTTGGACTCCGGGTCGCCGGGCGGCACGCAGCGCTCGTCGCCGTACCAGAGGTGCACGTCCTCCCAGGAGTCCAGCAACGGCCCGAGCAGCTCGTAGCAATGCCGCGGCGTCGAGCCGCCGGTCAGGCACAGGTGCGCCACGCCCTTCGTCGCCCGGGCCGCGGCCACCGCGGTCGCGATCGCGTCGGCCGCGCGCGACGCGACCTCCTCGGGATCTGCACAGCGGATCACGTTCATTCCGGCTCCTCCTGCGGGTGTGCCCCGATCTCCCGGTCCATGCCGCCCTCGCGCCGGCGCGCGTCGAGCAGCTGCTGCTGTAGCGACAGCTCGTGGTCGGCGCGGATGACGTGCATCACGGCGTTGATCAGCGCCAGGTGCGTGAACGCCTGCGGGAAGTTCCCCAGGTGCCGACCCGACCGCGCGTCGATCTCCTCCGCGTACAGGTACAGCGGCGACGCGTAGCCGAGCAGCTTCTCGCACAGCGCCCGCGCCTTGGCGACCTCGCCGATCTCCGCGTACGCGCTCACGAGCCAGAACGAGCAGATCGCGAACGTCCCCTCTTCGCCGTGCATGCCGTCGTCGGTCTCGGAGACCTTGTAGCGCCGCACGAGCCCGTCGACCGACAGCTCGTCGGCGATCGCGTTCACGGTCGCTGCGACGCGCGGGTCGTCGGGCGGCAGGAACCGCAGCAGCGGCAGCAGCAGGCACGATGCATCGAGCGCATCGGTGTCGTAGTGCTGCACGAACACGCCGCGCTCGTCGACGCCCTTCTCGCACACCTCCGCGCGGATCTCGTCCGCCACCGCCTGCCACCGCGTCGCGCGCTCGCTGTCCTCGCGCAGCCGCGCCAGCCGCGCGCCGCGGTCGCACGCGACCCAGCAGAACACCTTCGAGGAGGTGAAGTGCTGCGGCTCGCCATCTCGACCTGGCGCTCGAGCACCGGCCACACGTCCTCGGGCAGCTCGTCGCGCGACTTCGTATGCAGGTAGATCGAATCCAGCAGCGCGCCCCAGACGTCGTGCTGGCGCTGGCTGTAGGCGCCGTTGCCGACCCGCACCGGCGACGCCCCCTCGTAGCCGGCGAGGTGGTCGAGCTCTTGCTCGTCGAGCTGGCGCTCGCCACCGATGCCGTACATCACCTGCAGCTTCTCCTCGCCCGACGCGACGTCCTGGATGAAGTAGAAGAAGTCGTTGGCCTCCCAGTCGAAGCCGAGCGTGTAGAGCCCCCAGAGCATGAACGTGGAGTCGC
>VAYD01000216.1:3569-8352 GCA_005883905.1 Actinomycetota bacterium | reverse complement strand
ACCGCCGGCGCGATGCGCGTCGAGCGCAGGCCGAAGTGCCACGGGCGCGGGCGCGCGACCATCGCCGCGAACACGATCGCCGCGCCGACGAACGCGGCGTCCTGCAGCAGCGTCGCCATGATGTCCACGGCCGGCGGCGGGTTGTCCAGGTTCGCCCCGGCGATCAATGCGACCACGTACACGACGAGGCCGCCCGCGAGCGCGCCGCCGAGCGCGGCGATCAGCGCCAGCGCTGACGACCACGGCCTCCACGCCGGCACGCGGCGGACCTCGATCCCGTCGGGGACCTCGGGCGGGTCGGGCGGCGCGAGAGTGGGCGGTGCGGTGCTCACGAGAGCGTGGAATGTACGAGGCCCGGCAATCCGGTGAGGGATGCAATGGCCGAATCGTCGGCGCCGGACCGGTCGAGGTGCAGCGCGCGCAGGCCCGCCGCGCGGGCGCCGGCGAGGTCGACGTCGAGAGTGTCGCCGACGTGCAGCGCCTCGTCGGCGGCCACGCCTGCGACCGCCAGCGCGCGCTCGAAGATCGCCGGGTCCGGCTTGCTCGCGCCGACCTCGGCGGAGATCACGACCCCGTCCAGCAACGGCGTAAGCCCGGTTCGCGCGAGCACCTCGCGCAGCGACACGTCCCAGTTGCTGACGACGACGCGCTTGACGCCGAGCTCGCCCAGCGCGGCGAGCACGTCGGGCGCCTCGGGATACGAGCGGAACCGCAGCGAGGCGAGCAGCGCGGCGCGCAGGTCGCCCGCCCCGCGCGCGTGCTCGGGCAGGGCGCCGCGCAGCACCTCGGTGCAGCGGTCGCGCAGGTCATCCAGCTCGACCGAGCCGGTGGCCTCGTCGTGATGGGCGCGGTAGTAGGCCATCTCATCGAGCAGCGCCGCCCGCGCGTCCGCCTCGCTGACCGTGACGCCGCGCGCCGCCAGCTCGGCGACCAGCGCCGGCCACGGCGGAGGCAGCTCGACGAGCGTGCCGAGCGCGTCGAGGAAGACCGCGCGGATGGTCAAGCGACCCAGTGCCAGGTCGCGACGAACGCGCTGAACGCCGCCAGGCCGGCGCCGAACAGCACGTAGATCACCCGCCCGCGCGCAGGCCCGCCGCGCGCGATCCATGAGCCCAGCCACATGAACGCCGGGAACAACACCGCTTCGAAGCGCGGCAGCGACATCAGCGGCTGCGGGCCGACCGGCCACGACAGCGGCAGCGCGAGCGCCGCCACGACGTACGCGGCGTAGGCGGGCGGCAGCCGCCGCGCGATGCCGATCACGACGGGCACGACCGGTATCACGAAGACGAACAGGCTGAGGTTGTGCCACGCGGTGATGAACGGGTCGCCGCCGGACTGCTGGAAGTAGACCGGCACGCGCGAGCCCGACAGCAGCTGCCGCGCGCCGTCCGTGGCGGCGACCGTGCCGTCCCACGCGCCGGCGAACGGGCCCGCGAACGAGCGATACCACGCGTCCTGCGCGTGGAACGGCGCGAGCGCGTCGTGCCCCGCGAGCGCCAGGCCGGCGCAGAACACGCCGACGCCGGCGGGCACGAGCGCCAGCCACGCGCCGTCGCGCGCGCGCCGCCCGTGCGCCCACCACAGCAGCGCGAGCGGGACCAGCAGCAGGACGCCGGCGCTGCGCGTCGCCGCTGCGAGCGCACCGAGCGCGCCGGCCCAGGCCCAACGACCGGTGCGTGCGGCGTAGACCGCGCCGACCGACAGCGCCAGGAAGAGCGCCTCGCTGTAGACCATCGAGAAGTACAGCGAGCCCGGGAACAGCGCGAGCGCCATCACGGCCGGCGCCGCGGCGGCAGGCCCGAGCTCGATCTCCGTCAGGCGGTGCAGCAACACGGACGCCACGGCGAAGCAGGCGAGCGAGAACGCGATGCCGGCGACGAGGTCGGAGCCGAGCACCCGCAGCACCACTGGGTACAGCGGGAAGAACGCCGGTGCCGCCGGATCCGACCCGTAGCCGTGGTGGGCGACGGTCAGATACCAGACCGAGTCCCACCGCGCGCCCGGCGCGATCAGGGTGTCCAGCGGCTGGCCGTAGGGCGTCAGCAGGCCGGTCGGGTCGAAGTCCGCGGCGCGCTGCGACACGCCGGCGACGAGCACCGCGAGGACGCCCGCGATCCAGGCGATGAGGCGCGAGCCAACGACCGCGCGCGCAGCCGGCCAAGAGGCGGCGCGCCAGCGGACCCAGGTCGAGGTGGCGGCGAGGCTGTTCGTGGCCACGCACATAGCATCGCGATCCGCGGCAGGCGCGGCGATCTCGGCGGCGAACCCCTACCCTGAGAAAGCCGATGTCCGCGCGCAGGGAACGCATCCGACGCAGACGCCAGCGCCAAGGCGTTGGTCGCGTGCTCGCCTTGATCTTCGGCGTCCTCGCCGCGTTCGCCGCGATCGGCGCGCTCGGCGCCGTCGGCTACGTCGTCTCGATCGCCAACAGCGCGCCGGACATCAGCACGATCAAACCGAAGGACCCGGGCGCCAACTCGATCGTGTACGCCTCCGACGGCAAGACGCGGCTGGGATTCATCACCTCGAACATCCTGCGCTCGCCCGTCAACTCGTCCTCGATCCCGCAGGCGATGAAGGACGCCACCGTCGCCATCGAGGACTCGCGCTTCTACAAGCACAAGGGCGTCGACTTCGAGGGCATCGTCCGCGCCGCGGTCAAGAACCTGCAGAGCCACAAGGACGTGCAGGGCGGCTCCACGCTGACGATGCAGCTGATCCGCAACCTCTACACGGGCGACCACAAGCGCACGTTCTCGCGCAAGATCAAAGAGGCCAAGCTCGCGGAGGACCTCGAGAACCTGCACCCCGGCCTGCGCGGGAAGAAGTGGGTCCTCACGAAGTACCTCAACAACGTGCCCTACGGCACCGTCGGCGGCCAGACCGCCATCGGCGTGCAGGCCGCGGCGCGCATCTTCTTCGACAAGTACACGCACGAGCTGACGCTGCCCGAGGCGGCGATGCTCGCGGGCCTGCCCCAGGCGCCGACGGACTACAACCCGTTCCTGTACCCCAAGCGCGCGCTGAACCGGCGCAACGACGTGCTGCGCAAGATGGCCGACCAGCACTACATCACGCAGGACGAGGCGGCGAAGGCGATCGCCAGCCCGCTCGGGACCAAGCAGACCGACTACTACCGCCGCCACCGCGAGGGCTACTTCTTCGACTACGTCAAGTCCGAGCTGATCAAGAAGTACGGCGTCGACACCGTCCGGCGCGGTGGCCTGCGCGTCTACACGACGATCAACCTCAAGTGGCAGAAGATCGCGCGGGCCGCGATCGCGAAGAACCTGGCGAACCCAGGCGATCCCTCCTCCGCGCTCGTCTCGATCGACCCGCGCAACGGCCACATCCTCGCGATGGCCTCCTCGGCGCGCTACGGCGCCTCGTACTACAACCTCGCGGCGCAGTCCCACCGCCAGGCCGGCTCGACGTTCAAGGTGATGACGCTGATGGCCGCCATCCGCCGTGGCGTCGACATCAACAAGACGACCTACGTCTCCAGGCCGCTGGACTTCTTCGACAAGGACACCGGGACGCAGATCAAGGTCACGACCGACGACCACAGCTACGTCGGGCGCACGACCCTCTTCGAAGCGCTCGTCCGGTCGGACAACACCGTCTACCAGCAGCTCGACCTCGACGTCGGCCCCGACAATGTCACCAAGACGGCCCACGACATGGGCATCACGAGCAAGCTGTACTCGTACCCGTCGGAGGGCTTGGGCGCCGTCGGCGTCTCGCCGCTGGAGATGGCGAACGCCTACGCGACGATCGCCTCCGGCGGCTATCGCAACCGCGCGGTCGGCATCACCAAGGTCGTCCTCTCCGACGGCAAGGTCGACACCAAGCACTGGAAGCCGCACCGCACGAAGGTCTTCACCGACGGCCAGACGATGGAGGCCATCAAGGCGATGCAGGCCAACGCGCAGCGCGGCACGGGCACGCGCTCGCAGTTCGGCTGCGACTCGGTCGCCGGCAAGACGGGAACCACGAGCAGCTTCACCGACGCGTGGTTCGACGGCATGGTCCCCGGCTTGGTGACCGCCGTCTGGGTCGGCTACCCCAAGACGACCGCGTCGATGTACAACGTGCCGCCGTGGGGGGAGATGTNTCAAGAAGTGCGACCCGTGGCCCACTCCCAAGGAGCCGTTCGTGGCGCAGCCGTTCTTCGGCAGGTACTCGTCGACCGGCGCGCCGGGCGGCGGTGCGGACACCAACAGCTACGTCCCGCAGACCGGCGCGCCGCAGAGCACGAACACGACGCCCTCCACCGGCACCGGGCAAGGCACCGGCGGCCAGAAGTACCCGCCCGACCAGTACGCCTCGCCACCCCAGACCCTGCCGCAGACGAACCCGTCGCCGGGCAACGGGAACGGGAACGGCAACGCCGGCGGCGTTGCGGCTCCGCAGCCCGGGACCGGGTAGGCTGCCCGGCGATGGCAAAGGAAGAGAAGGTCGAGTTCGAGGGCGAGGTCGTCGAGGCCCTGCCCAACGCGATGTTCCGCGTCAAGCTCGACAACGATCACGAGGTGCTGGGGCACGTGGCGGGCAAGATGCGCCGCTTCCGCATCCGCATCCTTCCGGGCGACCGCGTCCGGGTCGAGGTCTCGCCCTACGACCTGAGCCGCGCGCGCATCGTCTACCGCCACCGCTAGGGCGGGCGGGCGTGTCATCCGGCGAGCGCGCGCTGATCGCCGCGTTCGAGGAGCTGCTGGCCAACCGCTCCGATCGCGTCGTGCGCTGGGTCGGCGACGACGCCGCGGTCGTGCGCGCGCGC
>VAYD01000216.1:0-3540 GCA_005883905.1 Actinomycetota bacterium | reverse complement strand
CACCCGCACGTCCACCCGGCCGACGCCGGCTGGCGCGCGCTTGCGGCCGCGCTGTCGGACATCGCCGCCATGGGCGCCGAGGCGGGCGAGGCATACGTCGCGATGGGGATCCCGGAGGGCTTCGGCGCCGACGCCGCGACGCAATGCGTGCGTGGGATGGAGGCGCTCGCGGCGCAGACCGGCGTGACGATCTGCGGTGGCGACGTGACCCGCGCGCCCGCGCTGACGCTGTCGGTGACCGTCGTCGGCTGGGCGGACCACGAGGGCGAGCTGGCCGGCCGCGACGGCGCGCGGCCGGGTGACCGCATCGGCGTCACCGGCCCGCTCGGCGCGGCGGCCGCGGGACTCGCCGTCCTCGAAGGCCGAGCCGAAGGGGTGCGCGGGTCCGATGCTCTGATCGCCGCCTACCTGCGCCCCTGGCCGCGGCTGCGCGAGGGCCACGCGCTCGCGCGCGCCGGCGCCCACGCGCTGATCGACCTCAGCGACGGCATCGCCACCGACGCCGGCCACCTCGCCGCGCGCAGCGGCGCCCGGATCGAGATCGAGCTCGCGGCGCTGCCGCTCGCGCCCGGCGTCGCCGACGTGGCGGCGCAGCTCGGCGTCCCGCCGGCGGAGCTCGCCGCGACCGGCGGCGAGGACTTCGAGCTGTGCGTCGCGATGGCGCGCGGCGCGGCGCCGGACGGCATCACATGGGTCGGGCGGGTGACCGACGGCCCGGCGGGCCTCAGCCTCGCCGGCGAGGACCCTGGCCGTCCCCTCGCGGGCTATGAGCACGCCGTCTGACAGGCCGGCCGGTCAGCAGGTCGCGGGCCACGTCCACGCGCCGCAGCATCGCCTCGGCGACCGCCGCAGGGTCGACGACGTAGTCCGCGCGCGCGACGCGCGCCTTGATGCTCTGCACGTGCATGGCTCGTTGATCCGGGTTCTCGGTGGACATTCGGACGCCGCTTGAAGTCTCCCGCTCGCGCAGCCGTCGGCCCAGATATCGGACCGCCGACAGTCAGCGCTTGAGTGAATTCAACCGCTGCTGGACGCTTGCAAGCCGGGCGAGCACGACGATCCGCTTCGCAGCGCTGTACAGGGGGTGGCAGGCCGACAACACGAGCCGGTCATAGGGCATCCGGCGGATGATCCAGATGCTGTCGGGCGTCACGATCTGGCGGTGCTGGACGCGGTAGTGGAACGTCGCGTAGGGCATGTCGATCTCGATGTCGTCGCCGGGCTTGAGCTGGTCGATGTGGCGGAACGGCGCAAGGTACGTCGTGCGATGACCGGCGATGCCCGTCGTCCCGCGGGCCCCGGGGAACGGGGTGTGGTCGTAGATGCCCGGCCCCTTGCGCAGCGCCGTGGGATCGGTGCCCTTCACGATCACGAAGTTGGCCCCGATCTTGCGAATCCGGATGCGCCCGGCGGCGTCGCCGTCGTGCAGCCGCCGGCGCAGTGAGCGCGCGAGGAACGCGACCCGCTGGCGGTCGGTGCGCAGGCGAGCCAGCGCACGCCGCTCGACCGGCGTGGGGCCCGCCCGCTCGAGCTTGTCGAGGTCGTCGCCGAGCTGCTGCTGACGCAGCTTCGCGATCAGCCCGGTGACCGGCTCCTGCCATGCGACGGTCAGGGCAGCGTCGACGAGCATCAGGACGCCTGCGACGATCAGCACCGTCGAGACGGCGCGCAGGATGCTGCGGGTCCGCGGTCCGGTCACCGCCGTAGCGCGCTCTCGGTGCCGCCGAGCGAGCCGGGCCCGGCGTACGTCAGCGGGCCGCGGACCGTGACGTCGGGCGCGCCCGGGCGCTCCATCGGCGGCGGCCGGCGCAGCGCGATCGCAGCGACGCCGATCGTCACAGCTGCGACGAGGCTCCACAGCAGCCATGACCCGAAGCCGATGTGCCCGCCGGCCACGAGCAGCATCGCCATCCATGCAGTGTCCAGCGGCCCCGTCCCGAGCGACCGCATGTCGGCGAGCACCAGCGCCACGAGCGGCAGCAGCCCGATCGCGAGCAGCCCGATCGACGCAGCGCGGCGCAGGCGTACCCCCGGGGCGAAGATCAGCAACCACGCGTGCAGCGCCGGCACCAGCAGCGCGGCCGCGTACGGGTTAGCGATCCACGTCACGACCGCGACCGCTGACAGGACGAGCAGGAGCGCACCGGAGATGGCCGGTGCCCGGGGTGCCCCGTCGACGTGCGCGAGCCGGACGAACAGCGGGCGCACGACGAGCCAGCTCAGCACGAAGATCAGGGCGATGCTCAACAGGGCGACGCCGTTGACGGGTATGGCGCGGGGCGGCACGGGCGCGGCGGGCGTCGCGACGAGCAGGCCGGTCGCGCCGAGCACGACGGCGAACGCGAGCGCGAGGACGAACGGCAGCGCCGAGGCCAGCGCCCAGATCAGCCCCCGGCCGACCGGCTCGTGCCGGCGCCGCAGCCGTGCGAAGCCGTCGATGGCGACGAGCACCGGTGCGAGCAACAGCGCCGCGACCAGCAGCCGCACCGACCACTCGGGCAGAACTTTGCGCTGCGTGATCAGCGCGCGGCTCGGGCGGCCGCCGATGTCCGGACCGCTGTCGAGCGCCTGCACGGCCCGCAGCGCGGCGCGGCCGAAGCGCTGCATCGACGCCTGGGTCACCGTGGCGCCGGCGGCGGGCGTGCGCTCTCCGTTTGCCGACAGGAGCACCGCCGGCAGGCCGGCGCGGCCGAGCTCGCCCTGCTCGCTGATCGTCAGCGGCACCGGCCTCGCTGCCCGCCCCCGACGCCACGGCATCTTGGACCGTCCGCGTCAGGCGCTCCGGCGCGACCCCGCCGGCGTTGGAGTACGAGACGACGAGCGGCTTGTGGACACGGCGTGAGGCCATGTCGCCGAGGACCACCACGGCGTCGACCGGCCCGCCGCCGAGCTGATCGGCGATCGCGCGAGCGCCGGCGGCGCCCCCCGAGCCGCCGCTCGTCGACGCGAGCGTGATCGTGCGCCGCACGTTCGCGGCGGCGAGCACGCGCCCCAGCTCGACCAGCGCTGCAGTGCCCGACAGCTCCGCGGCCGAGCCGCGTCTGGCTGCGTCGCGGTGGGCGACGACGACGATCTGCGGCGCCGCGATGCCCGCGCGGCGGGCGATCACGTTGACGAGCGGACGCTCGCCGTCGATCGTCTCGCCTTTGAAGCGCGCGAGGCGCACGTCGAACGGGCGCGGGCCTCCGGGCAGCCCGGCGTTGCGCAGGTCCCGAGCGACACGCTGGGCGAGCGCCTCGTCGGACGCGTCGCCCGGCCGGCGGTTCGGGTAGGCGCGCGTCATCTGGTTGAGGTCGCGGAACGCTCGCTGCGCCTGGAATGCGTCGGGCGCGAGCGTGCTGCGCAGCGGCTGCGGAAGATCTTCGAGCGAGAACGCCGCGAGGATCAGCGCGAAGACGATCGGGGCCAGGGCGGCGCGGTAGAGGCGAGGGTCGAGCACAGCTTTAGCGGAACTACAGCACCTCGGGCGTACCCTTCTGGTAGATGGCTGATCGCGCGCCCCGCATCCTGCTTGCCGACGACGAGCAGGCAATTCAGACC
>VAYD01000210.1 GCA_005883905.1 Actinomycetota bacterium | reverse complement strand
GAGGCGGCGCCGGCGGAAGAGTCCGGCGACGACCAGGTCGCCTCTGCTTAGGGCGCCCGACGGCCGGACGCTCGCGACGTTCACGCGCGGTGAGCGCGACGGCTGCCCGATCGCCGACCTGCTCGAGCCTGCCGACGGCACGACGACGCAGGAGCTCCTCGACGCGTGCCTGCGCGACCTGCAGGGCTGGATCGTCGTGGCGCCGGTCGAGCTTGGGCGCGCGCTGCTGGACGCCGGCGCCACGCAGCGCCGCCGCGCGCGACTGATGACGCACGACCTGCGCGACGTCCCGGTCGACGTCGACCCGCGCGTCGTCGCGCTGACTGCGTCGCCCGAGGAGCTCGAGCCGTCGCACATCGCCGCCTACCGCCCCGACCACCCGGACTACGAGATCGCCCAGGATCAGACCGCGATCGGGAAGCTGCTGCGCGGCGAGCTCGTCGGGCCGCTGCTCGGCGCGAGCCGCATGGCCGTCCACGACGGCCGGATCGTCGGCGCCGCGATCCTCAACGACTTCCCCGGCGAGCCGCCGTCCGCCGGGCCGTGGCTGTCGGAGCTCTTCCGCGATCCGGCCGTCCCCGGCATCGGGCGCGAGCTGCTGCGCGGCGCGCTCGCCGCGGCGGCCGCAGATGGCCTGGTCGCGCTCGGCCTCGTCGTCACCGGCGGCAACCCGGCCGGCGAGCTCTACCTGGCGGAGGGCTTCCGCGAGGTCCGCGACGACATCAGCGTCACGCTGCCAGGCTGAGCCGGCGAGCGATCGCCGAAGCGGTCGCCGGCGACAGCTCGGCGAACTCGATCGGGCGCCCGCGCCGGCGCGAGACGCGCAGGCTCGCCGAGCGCCGGCGGCGCTTGACCTCGACCGCCGTGACCGCCTTGAACGCGAGCGAGCGCACGCGGTGCGAGATCGCGTCGTCGAGCAGCCAGAGCAGGCGCCGGTCGGTGACCGCCAGGACCGCCTGCGGCGACGCCCACGTCGCGGCGCTCGTGACCAGCTCGACCGGCTCGTCCTCCTCCAGCGCCGCGAGCAGCTCGGCCCCGAGCGAGCGGCGCATGTCGTCGGGCAGCCAGTGGCCGGCGCGCCGCCGGCGCGGCTTGTGCGCGACCTTCGCCGGCTGCTGCTCGCCGGCCGCGCGGCCGTCGCGGATCTGCTCGTAGGCGGCGTTGATCAGCGCCATGCGCCGCAGGGCGTCCTCGGTCCCGCGCACGTCGGGATGCCACTCCTTGGCCTTCCTGCGGTAGGCGCGGGCGACCTCCGCCGGGGAGGAACCCGGTTGCACGCCCAGAACCGCGTACGGATCCATCGTGAAAGGGTACGAAGCAGGCATGCCACGGCTGCGCGCAATCCAGTGGATGGTCCTTCTCGACATCGCGATCGTCGCGCGCGAGCGCTGGACCAGGCTGGACGCATCCGAGCGCCGGCGGCTGGCCGAGATCGCGCGCCACGGCACGCACATGTCCAAGCGCGACCGCGCCGAGCTGCGCCGCATCGTCGACAAGCTCGAGCTGGTCGACGCGGGGCGGCAGGTGCTGCCCATCGTCGGGCGCCGTGGCAAGCGCGGACGCCGCTGACGCCCATGTCTCATCGGCTCGCTCTCGCTCTTGCGATCGCGCTCGCCTGCGCGGCCCCGGCCGGCGCCGCGACGGTGTCGTCAGGGTCGATTCGCGCGACGATCGGCGAGCACCCATGGCATCTCGCGGTCAAGCAGCGCGGCGGCCGGACGCTCGAAGAGGCCCCGTCGGTCGCGCTCGCGTTCCACACGGCTGCCGGCTGGATGCACGCCACGCAGGTGACCTCGACGCGTCGCAGCGGTCACGGCCTCGTGGCGACCGTCGCGACCACCGATCCGGCGGCGCGCCGCCTCGAGGTTCGCATCGAAGCGGCCGGCGACGGCGCGCTGTTCCTGCGCGCGAAGATCGCCGGCGACGCCGACCAGACCGATGTCGACGCGATGCGGATCGGGTTCGCGTCGCCGCCGACGGAGCGATTCTTCGGCTTCGGCGAGCGTTCGAACGTCGTCGACCAGCGCGGCCACGACGTCGAGAACTACGTCTCCGACGGGCCGTGGCCGGCCGCCGACTACGGCCTGGCGGCGGCCACGATCCCGCCGCAGGGCTTGCGCCCCCGCGACGACGCGACCTACTACCCCGTCCCGTGGCTGCTGTCGAGCCGCGGCTACGGCGTGCTGATCGACCGCGACGAGACGTCGACGTTCCACCTCGCCACCGATCCGAGCAACGTCTGGAGCGCGGAGGTGCAGTCGCATGCGATCGCGCTGCGCGTCTTCGGCGGCCCGACGCTCGCACAGGTCCTGCGGCGCTTCACCGCCGCGACAGGGCGCCAGCCCAAGCCGGTGGCGCCGTGGCAGTACGGGCCCTGGTTCCAGGCCGACCCGCCGGCCGCGGACGCGCTGCGGCGTGCCGGCGTTCCGATGTCGGCGGCCGAGGCGCAGTCGCTCCCGCAGCCGTGCGCCGGGGAGCCCGGCGACGAGTCCGCCGAGGTCGGCTCCCTCCACCAACGTGGTTTGGCGGCTGTCGCCTACGTCAACCCGTTGCTGTGCGCGTCCGACGAGCCGCTCTGGGACCATGCGGTCGCCGTCGGCGCGCTGCAGAAGAACGCCGCCGGCGCACCGGCCACGTTCGAGTTCATGAGCCGGTCCGTGGCAGAGCTCGACTTCACCTCCGACACCGGCCTGGATGTCTACGGCGGCGTGCTCAAGCGCTTGCTCGCCGGGGGCCACGACGGCTGGACGGAGGACCTCGGCGAGTACACCCCGGACGACGCGACGGATGCGACCGGATCGGCGCCGCAGGTGATGCACAACGGCTACCCGACGACCTACCACTGCGGCGTGGCGTCGATCGTCGGCGGCAGGAAGATCGTGCGCCTTCAGCGATCCGGCTGGACCGGCGCCGCGCGCTGCGCACAGGACGTGTGGGGCGGGGACCCGACGCCCGGGTGGGGGTTCGACGGGCTGAGCTCCGCCGTCAAGCAGGCGCTGAGCATCGGGATGTCCGGGGTCAGCCGGTGGGGTTCGGATATCGGAACACAGCTGACGCCGGAACTGCTCAAGCGCTGGATCGAGTTCGGCGCGGTGTCGGGCATCATGCGCTCCACGGCGCCACCGCAGGCGTTCGACCCCGAGATCGTCGCCACGTGGCGCCGCTACGCGAAGCTGCACACGCAGCTCTACCCGTACCTGCGCGCCGCCGACGCCGAGTACCGCGACACCGGGATGCCGCTGATGCGCGCGCTCGCGCTCACCGAGCCCGGCGCGCCCGCCACCGACGACGAGTTCGGGTTCGGGCCCGACCTGCTGGCCGCGCCGGTGGTTGGCCAGGGGCAGACGTCGCGCAAGGTGCGGCTGCCGCGTGGGCGATGGCTCAACGGCCTGGCGTACCGAGCGGGCGATGGCGCCTGGATCGCGCGCCGCGCCCCGGCGCTGCGCGGGGGACATTCGATCGGCGTGCACGCCAGCGTCGACGACCTGCCGCTGTTCGTTCGCGCGGGCGCGCTGTTGCCGCTGCTCACGCCCGACGTCGACACGCTGTACCGCCGCACGCGATTTGCCACGCTGCGGCTGCTGGCCTTCCCGCGCGGGCGTTCAGAGGCGGGCATCTTCGACTCTGACCACGTGCGCTCGCGCCTCACCGCGCGCGAATGGACGCTCACGCTCTCGCAGACGCGCAAGCGGACCGTCGCGATCGAGGCGGTCCTGCCATGGCGGGCATGCGGAGCGGGCGTCAGCGTGCGCGCAGGCGTGACCCACAAGACGGTCCGGATCGGCTCCGGGAAGGTCCGCCTGCACCGCTGCTCCTAGACTTCCGCGTCCATGACGGACCTGCGCGAACGGACGCGTTTCGAGCCT
>VAYD01000209.1 GCA_005883905.1 Actinomycetota bacterium | reverse complement strand
CCTCGAACTCGTCGTCGGAGCGGTCGATCTCGTCGATCAGCAGCACGACCGGATCGGTCGCCTCGAGCGCGTCGAGCAGCGGCCGGCGCAGCAGGTAGCGCCGCGAGTAGAGCTCGTCGGCGGCCTCCCCCGCCCGTAGCGACAACAGCTGGCGCGCGTAGTCCCAGTCGTAGAGCGCGTGATGGACATCGATGCCCTCGTGGCACTGCAGGCGGATCAGGCGCGCCCCGAGCGCGCCGGACAGCGCCCGCGCCACCTCGGTCTTGCCCACGCCTGCCTCACCCTCGAGCAGCAGCGGCTGCTCGAGGGTCGCCGCGAGGAAGACCGCCGTGGCGAGGCCGCGGTCGGCCAGGTAACCCTGGCCGGCCAGCGCCGCCTCGACGTCCTCGATGCTCCCGAACGTCACCCCGCGGCCCGCTCCAGTGCCCGCCGGCACAGCACGCGCGCGAGGTGGCGCTTGTAATCAGCGGACGCGTTGAGGTCGGCCGGCGGCGACGTGCCCTCGGCCGCCTGCTCGGCCGCCGCGGCGATCGCGCCCGCCTCCAGCGGCTGCCCGCGCAGCGCTGCCTCGGCCGCGGTCGCGCGCAGCGGCGTGGAGCCCATGTGCGTGAGGCCGATCCGCGCGTCGGCGCACGCACCGCTCTCGATGCGCACGAGCGCGCAGACGGCGACCATCGCCCAGTCCTCCCGGCGGCGGTTGAACTTCTCGTAGCCGAACGACCAGCCCTCGGTGCCCGGCATGCGAATCTCGGTGATGATCTCGTCCGGCGCCAGCGTCGTCTCGAGGTAGTCGCGGAAGAACTCCGCTGCGGCGATCTCGCGCTCGCCGCCCGGACCGCGGGCGACGATCGTGCCCTCGGCTGCCAGCACGACTGCCGGCAGATCGGACGCCGGGTCGCCGTGCGCGAGCGAGCCGCCGATCGTGCCGCGGTTGCGCACCTGCTGGTCGGCGATCGTCGCGGCAGCGACGCTCGCGAGTCCGGCGTTCGCGCGCACGAGCGCGCTGTGCGTCGTCATCGCGCCGATCCGGATGTCGCCATTGGCCCGTACACCGGCGAGGTCCGGCACGCGCCGCAGGTCGACCAGCAGCGCGGGGGCGGCCAGCCGCAGCTTCATCAGCGGCAGCAGCGAGTGGCCGCCGGCCAACAGCTTGGCGTCCTCGCCGCCGTCGGCCAGCGCGCGGATCGCCTCGTCCAGCGTCTCCGGCGCGACGTAGTCGAACTCGGCCGGGATCATGACTTCGCCTCCTGGATCGTCTCCCAGACGTCCATCGAGCCGAGCGGCATGTTGATGAACGTCACCCCGAGCGGCCGAAGCGCGTCGATCACCGCGTTGACGACGGCCGGCGTGCAGGCGATCGCACCCGCCTCGCCCACCCCCTTCACGCCGAGCGAGTTCGTCGGCGACGGCGTCTCGGTGCGGTCGGTCTCGATGTTCGGCACGTCGGCGGCGCTCGGCAGGCAGTAGTCGACGAACGTCCCGGTCACGAGCTGGCCGCTCTCGTCGTAGTGGATGCGCTCATAGAGCGCCTGGCCCAGGCCATGCACGACGCCGCCGTGGATCTGGCCCTCGATCAGCATGGGGTTGATCGCCGGCCCGCAGTCGTCGACAGCGACGTAGCGCACGACGTCGACCCGGCCGGATGCTCCGGGTCGTAGAGCGTCGTCTCCTCGAGCCCCGGCTCCATCCCGTCGGGCAGGTTCTCCGGGATGTACGCCGCCCCCGACACCTCGGCCAGCGTCATGCCCTTGTCCGGCGAGCCGCGCACGGTGAACTTGCCGCCGGCGACCTCGATGTCCTCGGGCGCCGCCTCGAGCATGTGGGCGACGATCCGCTTGGCCTTGTCCTGCACCTTCTCGGCGGCGCGCGCCACCGACTCACCGCCGACGGCGAGGGAGCGCGACCCGTACGTCCCCATCCCATAGGGCCCCGTGTTCGTGTCGCCGTGGATCACCTCGACGACGTCGGGCGTCGTGCCGGGCCGGTCGGCGGCGATCTGAGCCATGCTCGTGTCCAAGCCCTGGCCGTGGGGCGACGTGCCGGTGAACACGGTCACCGAGCCGGACGGATGCACACGCACGATCGCCGACTCCCAGAAGCCCCCCTGGATGCCGACGCCGTGCGGCCCGACGATGCGCGACGGCGCCAGCCCGCAGATCTCCATGTACGTCGAGTAGCCGATGCCGCGGTAGATGCCGCGCTCTCGGAGCTCGGAGCGCTCGCGCTCGAGCTCGTCGAAGTCGATCTTCTCCAGCAGCTTGTCGAGCGTCCCGTGGTAGTCGCCGGAGTCGTAGACCACGCCGACGGCGACCTCGGCCGGGAAGTCCTCCTTCGGGATGAAGTTCTTGCGCCGGATGTCGACGGGCGCGATGCCGATCTCCGCAGCCGCCTGCTCGACCATGACCTCAACGACGTGCGTGGCCTCCGGGCGACCGGCGCCGCGGGTGGCATCGGTCGGGAACTTGTTGGTGAACACGCCGGTGATGTCCGTGCGGACGCGCGGGATCTTGTAACAGCCGCTCGCGACGAACGCGGTGAAACACGGGATGATCGGCGTTAGCAGCTGGTAGTACGCACCCAGGTCCGCGAGCACGTCGATGTGGAGCCCGGTGATCGTGCCGTCGCGCTTGAGGCCCATCTTCACGCGGTCGATCTGGTCACGACCGTGGGTCGTCGTCGTCATGTGCTCCGACCGCGTCTCCGTCCACTTCACCGGCCGGCCGAGCCTGCGCGCGGCGGCGCAGGCGACCGCCTCCTCGGGATAGTGGTTGAGCTTGGTTCCGAAGGCACCGCCGACGTCCGGCGCCACCACCCGGATCCGGTCCTCGCTCATCTGCATCGAGCCCGCCAGGAACGAGCGCGTGAGATGCGGGATCTGGGTCGTGCTCCACAGCGTCAGATAGCCCGCGCGGTACTCGGCGAGGCACGCGCGCGGCTCGATCGGCGCGCCGTGCACGCGGTGGTTGACGATCCGCCGCTCGATGACGATGTCCGCCTCCTGCCACGCAACGTCCATGTCCTCGGATCCAAGGCCCCACTGGTGCGTGCGGTTGGTGCCGAACTGCTCGTGGACGAGCGGCGAGCCGTCCTCGAGTGCCGCCTCAGGGTCGACGACGACAGGCAGCGGGTCGTACTCGACGACGACGTCCTCCGTTGCGTCGACGACCGCGTACTTGTCCTCGCCGAGCACGACGCCGACGGCCTGACCCACGTGCTTGACCTCGCCGCGCGCGAGCGGCCAGTGCTCGGGCGTGTTGATCTCGACGCCCGGCGGGACCCAGGCCATTGGCATCCCCGCCGCGAGGTCGAGGTCCTCAGCGGTGAGCACGGCATGGATGCCGTCGCGCGCGGCCGCCGCGCTCGTCTCGATCGACGTGATCCGCGCGTGCGATTCCGGTGACCGCACGAACGCGGCGTAGAGCATTCCCGGAAGCGTCATGTCGTCGGTGTAGACGCCCTTGCCGGTGATCAGCGGCGGGTCCTCCTTGCGGCGCAGCCGCTGCCCGACGTAGCGGCTGCCGTTGCCGTTGCCGCTCATGCGCCCACTCCCGTGACCGGCACGGTGGGGTCGCCGGGCGGCGGCGGCGGCGCGGCCTCGGCGCGGCCGGTCGCCTTCGCGGCCGCCATGACCGCCTTGACGATGTTGTGGTAGCCGGTGCAGCGGCACAGGTTGCCGGCCAGCGCCTCGCGGACCTCGGCCTCCGAGGGATCGGAGTTGCGCGCCAACAGGTCGGCGGCGGCCATGATCATGCCCGGCGTGCAGTAGCCGCACTGCAGGCCGTGGTGCTCCCAGAACGCCTCCTGCACGGGATGCAGGGCGTCCCCCGGCCCCCCGAGCCCCTCGATCGTCGTGACCTGCGCGCCGTCCGCCTGGACCGCGAGCACCGTGCACGACTTGACCGCCTCCCCGTTCAGGTGGACCGTGCAAGCCCCGCAGTTGGACGTGTCGCACCCGACGTGAGTGCCGGTCAGACCGAGGTGATCGCGCAGGAAATGGACGAGGAGGAGGCGGGGTTCCACCTCGCGTTCGTAGGTGGTCCCGTTCACGTCGAGCGAGACACGGACTGGTGCCATTGGCGCTCCTCTCCTCGACGTGCCCAGAGGAAGTCAGGCCATGACGGCGAGAAGCTCGCGCACCTTGTTGGCGGCATGCTCCGGGGTGATGCCGAGCTTCTCCAGGACCTCGGCGCCCGGGGCGCTCGCGCCGAAGCGCTCGATGCTGACCGAGGCGTCGACGTACTTCGACCAGCCCATCGCGATGCCCGCCTCGATCGAGACGCTCGGCAGGTCGGGCGGCAGCACCTCCTCGCGGTACTCGTCGTCCTGGGCGTCGAAGAGCTCCCACGAGGGCATCGAGACGACGCGGGTGCCGATGCCCTCGGCCTCGAGCTGCTCGGCGGCGGCCATCGCGACCCAGACCTCCGAGCCGGTCGCCACGAGCACCGCCCGCTCCTCGGCCTCGGCCTCGCGCAGGACGTACGCGCCCTTCGCCACGCCCTCGGCCGACGCGTTGGGCTGTACCGGCAGGTCCTGGCGCGACAGCACGAGCACCGCCGGCTCGTCGAGGTCCTCGAGGATCGTGGCCCACGCGTAGGCGGTCTCGTTGGCGTCTCCCGGGCGGATCACGACGAGGTTGGGGATCGCGCGCAGCGCGGCGAGGTGCTCGACCGGCTGGTGGGTCGGGCCATCCTCGCCGAGGCCGACCGAGTCGTGCGTGAACACCCATGCGTCCTGGAGCCCGGTGAGCGCGCTCAGCCGGATCGCTCCGCGCATGTAGTCGGCGAACTGCAAGAACGTCGAGCCGTACGGGCGCACGATGCCGCCGTGGGCGGCCATGCCGTTCACCGTGCCGCCCATGCCGTGCTCGCGCACGCCGAAGAACACGTTGCGCTCGGCCTTGGCCCGCGAGTAGTGGACCTCGTGGCCGCCCGGGAACTCGGTCTTGGTCGACTCACTCAGGTCGGCGGCGCCGCCGACCATCGTCGGCACGAAATCGCTGAACGTCGTCATCGCCTGTTGGCCGGCCGACCGCGTCGCGAGCTTGTCCTTCCCGGGTGGGAGGGCCCAGTTCATGTTCGACAGCGCCTCGCGCACGCCGGGCAGCGGCCGCCCGCTCCACGCGGCGTCCCATTCGCGCGCCAGCTCCGGATTGCCGTCGCGCCAGGCGGCGAAGCGCTCGTTCCACTCGCCGTGCGTGTTGGGGTGCGAGCCGAACGCGTCGTAGACGCCGTCAGGCACGACGAAGTGCTGGTCGGGATCCCATCCCATGACCTCCTTCGTCGCCCGGACCTCGTCCTCGCCGAGCGCGGCGCCGTGCACCTTGGACGTCCCCTGCTTGTTCGGCGACGGGTAGCCGATGATCGACTTCACGCGGATCAGCGTCGGCCGGTCGTGCTGCTTCTGGCCCTCCTTGATCGCCGCCTCGATCGCAACGATGTCGTTGGCGTCGTGAACCGCGCGCACGTCCCAGCCGTAGGCCTCGAAGCGCTTCTCGGCGTCCTCGGTCTCGAAGCTCAGCTCGGTCGGGCCGTCGAGCGAGATGTCGTTGTCGTCGTAGAGGTAGACGAGCCGCCCGAGGCCGAGATGGCCGGCCAGCGACGCGGCCTCCGACGCGATGCCCTCCATCAGGTCGCCGTCGGACACGATCGCGTAGATGTGGTGGTCCATGACGTCGGTGCCGTAGCGCTCGCGCAGGAAGCGCTCGGCCATCGCCATGCCGACGCCGTTGGCGAAGCCCTGGCCGAGCGGCCCGGTCGTGACCTCGACGCCCGGCGTCACGTGCACGCGGTCGCGCTCCGGGTGGCCGGGAGTGAGCGAGCCCCACTGCCGGAAGCGCTTGATCTCGTCCATCGACAGCGCGTAGCCCGATAGGTGCAGCACGCTGTAGAGCAGCATCGAGCCGTGGCCGGCGCTCAGCAGGAAGCGGTCGCGGTCGGGCCAGTGGGGATCCGACGGGTCGTGATCGATGATCCTCGTGTAGAGCACGTAGGCCGCGGGGGCCATGCCCATCGGCAGGCCGGGATGACCGGAGTTCGCCTTCTGGACCGCGTCCATGGACAGCGTCCGGATGGTGTCGATGGCCAGCTGGTCGATGTCGCTCGCGCTCATGCCGCTTAGTATCCCCCGACGTGGCCGACCTGCACTGCCTCGTCGAGATTCCAAAGGGCTCGCGCAACAAGTACGAGTGGGACGAGGAGCTGCAGGCGATCAAGCTCGACCGGTTCCTGTTCTCGTCGGTGGTCTATCCCACCGACTACGGATTCATTCCCGACACGTGCGGCGAGGACGGCGACCCCCTCGACGCGATGGTGTGCGTCAGCGAGCCGACGTTCCCCGGCTGCGTGATCCCGGTGAAGGTGATCGCGCTGTTCCGGATGCGCGACGACAAGGGCATCGACGACAAGGTCTGCTGCGTCCCGCTGAGCGACCCGAACTGGAACCACATGGAGACGCTGGACGACCTCCCGCAGCCGCTGCGCGACGAGATCTCGCACTTCTACTCGATCTACAAGCAGCCCGAGGGCAAGCACGTGATGGTCGACGGCTGGTTCTCGCGCGAGGAGGCGCTGGCGACGATCGAGGCCGCCCGCCGGCGCCGCGCGGAGCTTGCGTGACGTCGCCGTCGTGGCCGGCGCCAGCCGCGGGATCGGCCGCGAGGTCTGCCGGCAGCTGAGCGACCTGGGCTACGCGGTCGTGGCGGGCGTCCGCGACCTGGCGAAGGCCCCGCCCGGCCTCGACCTGTGCGCGCTCGACGTCGCCTCCGACGAGAGCGTCGCGGCGGCCGCTGCCTGGGTCGCCGAGCGCCATGGCCGCTGCGACGTGCTCGTCAACAACGCGGCGATCCTCTATGACACGTGGGCGCGTGCTTCGAGCGCCGACGTCGCCGAGGTGCGCGCAGCGCTCGAGACGAACCTGTTCGGCGCCTGGCGCACAACACTGGCGTTCCTCGACCTGCTGCGCCGATCGCCGCGCCCGCGCATCGTCAACGTCTCGAGCGAGGGCGGGTCGCTGACGTCCATGCGCGGCGGCACGCCCGCCTACCGCGTCAGCAAGGCGGGGCTCAACGCACTGACGCGGATGCTCGCTGCGGAGCTGCGCCCGGACGGGATCCTCGTCAACTCGGTCTGCCCCGGCTGGACCGCGACGGACATGGGCGAACACGGCGGGCGCCCGGTGCAAGCCGGCGCCGCGTCGGTGGTGTGGGCGGCGACGCTGCCCGACGACGGGCCGACCGGCGGCTTCTTCCGCGACGGCCGCCCGCTGCCGTGGTGACGCAGTGTCGATAGCGTCCGCGTCGTGACCGAGATCTTCCGCACGCCGGACGAGCGCTTCGAGGGGCTGCCGGGCTACGACTTCGAACCGAACTACGTGCAGGCCGGCGACGTGCGACTGCACTACGTCGACGAAGGCGAAGGCGAGCCGGTCGTGTTCCTGCACGGCGAGCCGACGTGGTCGTACCTCTGGCGCAAGGTGATCCCGCCTGTGCGCGACGCGGGCTTTCGCTGCATCGCGCCGGACATGCCGGGCTTCGGGCGCTCGGACAAGCCCGCCGACGTCGGCTGGTACTCCTACGACGCCCACGTCGAGGCGATCGGCGAGCTGCTGAGGCAGCTCGACCCGCGCGGCGTGACCATGGTCGTGCACGACTGGGGCGGCCCGGTCGGCCTGCGCATCGCGGTCGAGCATCCCGACCACATCGCGCGGCTGGTGATCCTCGACACCGGCCTGTTCACCGGGCGCCAGCACATGAGCGACGCCTGGCTCGCGTTCCGCGACTTCGTCGCGCGCACCGAGGACCTGCCGATCGGCTTCCTCGTCAAGGGCGCGTGCGCGCGCGACATGCCCCACGACGTCTTCTCCGCCTACGAGGCGCCGTTCCCGAACGCGGCATCCAAGGCCGGCGCGCGGGCGTTCCCGCTGATGCTGCCGACCTCGCCCGACATGCCCGGCGCCGAAGCGGGTCAGAAGGTGCTCGAGGCGCTACCCGGGCTGGACGTCCCGAAGCTCGTGCTGTGGGCCGACAAGGACCCGATCCTCACGCTCGACGTCGGCAGGCGCTTCGCCGCGGCGATCGGGGCGCCGGAGCCGGAGGTGATCGCCAACGCCTCGCACTTCCTCCAGGAGGACGCGGGCGAGGAGATCGGTCAGCTCATCAGCTCCTTCTGCTCCTCCGGCGACTCCAGCCCCGGCTCCGAGCGCGCCGCGCGCAACTCGTAGGCGCGCCGCGCGGCCGGGTCGACCTGCAGGAC
>VAYD01000208.1 GCA_005883905.1 Actinomycetota bacterium | reverse complement strand
AACTGCGGCGCGTGCGTCGTGCTGATGGACGGCGAGCCGGTCAAGTCGTGCACCGTGCTGGCGGCCAGCGCCGCGGGCCACGAAATCACGACGGTCGAAGGGCTGGAGCAGGACGGTGCCCTCGATCCCGTCCAGCAGGGCTTCATGGAGGAGCACGGCCTGCAGTGCGGCTTCTGCACCCCGGGGATGATGCTCACCGCCCGGGCGCTGCTGGACCGCAATCCGAACCCCACCGAGGAGGAGATCCGCGAGGCGATCTCCGGCCAGATCTGCCGCTGCACCGGCTACCTCAACATCGTCAAGGCGGTCCAGTGGGCCGCAGAGCACCAGGCCGCCCCGACCGCTGGGAGCTGATTCATGGCCACCACCGATGAAGCACCGATCACCGGCTACGGCCGGATGAAGCGCAAGGAGGACCCGCGCTTCGTCCGCGGTCAGGGCCGCTACATCGACGACCTCAAGCTGCCCGGGATGCTGCACGGAGCGATCCTGCGCAGCCCGCTCGCGCACGCGAAGATCGTCTCGATCGACACCTCGGCCGCGCAGGCGCACCCGAAGGTCAACGCGGTCGTGACCGGCGCTGACCTCGCGGGGCTGAACCTCGCCTGGATGCCGACGATGTCTGCGGACACGCAGGCGGTGCTCGCGACCGACAAAGTGCGCTTCCAGGGCCAGGAGGTCGCGTTCGTGGTCGCCGAGGACCGCTACGCCGCTCGCGACGCGCTCGAGCTCATCGAGGTCGAGTACGAGGAGCTTCCGGTCGTGGTCAACGCGCGCAAGGCGCTCGATCCCGAAGCGCCCGTCATCCGAGACGATCTGGAGGGCAAGACGGACAACCACATCTTCGACTGGGAGGCCGGAGACAAAGCCGCTACGGATGCGGTCTTCGAGCAGGCCGAGGTGGTCGTCACGCGGGACATGATCTATCCGCGCTGCCACCCGGCGCCGCTGGAGACGTGCGGCGCTGTGGCCCACATGGACCCCGTGATGGGCCAGCTCACGCTGTACACAACGACGCAGGCGCCACACGCACATCGAACGGTGTACGCGCTCGTCGCAGGCCTGCCCGAGCACAAGATCCGGATCATCCCCGGCGACATCGGCGGCGGCTTCGGCAACAAGGTGCCGGTGTACCCGGGCTATGTGTGCGCGATCGTGGGCTCGATCCTCACCGGCAAGCCGGTCAAGTGGCAGGAGGACCGCTCGGAGAACCTCATGTCGACCGGGTTCGCGCGCGACTACGTGATGCACGGCGAGATCGCAGCGACCAAGGAGGGGAAGATCACCGGTCTGCGCGTGGACGTGATCGCCGACCATGGCGCGTTCAACGCGACTGCGCAGCCGACGAAGTACCCGTCCGGCTTCTTCCACATATTCAGCGGCTCCTACGACCTCGAGGCGGCGCACTGCGCCGTCAAGGGCGTCTACACCAACAAGGCGCCCGGCGGCGTGGCCTATCGCTGCTCGTTCCGCGTGACCGAGGCCGCGTACCTCGTGGAGCGCATGGTCGACGCGCTCGCGATGGAGCTGAAGCTGGACCCGGCGGAGCTGCGGCTGAAGAACTTCATCCGCCCCGAGCAGTTCCCGTATCAGTGCAAGACGGGTTGGGTCTACGACTCCGGCGACTACGAGACGACGATGCGCAAGGCGCTGGAGATGGCCGGTTACGACCAGCTCCGCGCCGAGCAGCAGGAGAAGCGGGCGAAGGGCGAGCTGATGGGCATCGGGGTGTCGTTCTTCACCGAGACCGTCGGCGCGGGCCCGCGCAAGGACATGGACATCCTCGGCCTGGCGATGAACGACGGCGCCGAGCTGCGCGTGCATCCGACCGGCAAGGCGGTCCTGGGCATCAGCGCGATGAGCCAGGGCCAGGGCCACGAGACGACGTTCGCCCAGATCGTCGCCGAGGAGCTCGGGATTCCGGCCGCCGACATCGAGGTCGTCAACGGCGACACCGACCGCACCCCGTACGGCCTGGGCACATACGGCAGCCGCTCGACGCCGGTCTCCGGCGGCGCCGCGGCGCTCGTGGCGCGTAAGGTGCGCGAGCGCGCGCGGCTGATCGCCGCCGGCATGCTCGAGGCGTCGCCCGACGACCTCGAGTGGGAGAAAGGCCGCTGGTTCGTCAAGGGCGACCCCGAGCAGGGCAAGACGATCCAGGAGATCGCGATGGCGGCCCACGGCGCGGGCGACCTGCCCGACGGCGTGGAGGGCGCGCTCGAGGATCTCGCGGTCTACAACCCGCCGAACCTGACGTTCCCCTACGGCGCGTACATCTGCGTCGTCGACGTCGACGGCGGCACGGGCGAGGTCAAGGTGCGGCGCTTCGTCGCGGTCGACGACTGCGGCGTGCGCATCAACCCGATGATCGTCGAGGGCCAGATCCACGGCGGCCTGGCGGAGGGCGTCGGCATCGCGCTGATGCAGCTGATCCAGTTCGACGAGCAGGGCAACTGCATCGGCGGGTCGTTCATGGACTACCTGATCCCGACCGCCTTGGAGGTGCCGGCCTGGGAGCTGGGTGAGACCGTGACGCCGTCGCCGCACCACCCGATCGGCGCCAAGGGCGTCGGCGAGTCGCCGACAGTCGGCTCGCCGCCGGCGATCGTCAACGCAATCATCGACGCGCTGCACGAGACCCACGGCGTCGACCACATCGACATGCCGTGCACGCCCGCGCGTGTGTGGGACGCGATGCAGGGAAAGGCGGCGCCGCCCCAGTGATCACGACCGCACTCGCAGAGCGCGCGCGGCAGTTGCAGTCCGAGCGCCACGCGTTCGTCACCGCCACCGTCGTGCGCGCGCAGAGCCCGACGAGCGCCCGTCCCGGCGACGTGGCGCTCGTGCTGGCCGACGGGACCCTGGAGGGGTTCGTCGGCGGCATCTGCGCCGAGGAGTCCGTGCGCCTGCACGGCCTGCGCGTCATGGAGACGGGCGAGCCGCTGCTGCTGCGCCTGGTGCCGGATGCCGGCGCCGACGAGGGGGTGGTCAAGGGCGCGGTCACGGCGCACAACCCGTGTCACAGCGGCGGCACGCTCGAGATCTTCCTCGACCCATGCTTGCCGCCGCCGCGCGTCGTCGTCGTAGGCGAGGGGCCCGTGGCGGAGGCGCTGCGCCGGCTCGCTCCGCACGTCGGGCTCGAGGCCGCGCCGGGTCCGAGCACGGGCGACGACCTCGCCTTCGTGGTCGCGTCGCACGGCCGCGACGAGGAGCCGGCGCTCGCCGCCGCGCTGACCGCGGGAGTTCCCTATGTCGGCCTGGTCGCCAGCGAGAAGCGTGGCGCAATGGTGCGGGACGCGCTCGACGTGCCCGAGGAGTTGCGCGAGCGCGTGCGCACGCCGGCCGGGCTGGCGATCGGCGCTCGCACGCCCGCGGAGATCGCGCTGTCGATCCTCGCCGAGATCGTGCAGGAGCGCCGCGCCGGCGTGCCGCAGTGGGCGCCCATGCACGCGCACCACCGCTGCCATGACGATTGACCGGGTCGCCGGCCTCGTCGTTGCCGCCGGCGGATCGCGGCGGCTTGGGCAGCCCAAGCAGCTACTGCCCTATCGCGGGCGCACGCTGCTCGATCACACGCTCGACACGGCGCGCGCGTGCGGGTTCGATCAGCTGCTCTGCGCGGTCGGCGACGAGCTGCCGGGCGTCCGGTTCGTCGGCGTGGAGGTCGTCCAGAACCCGAGTCGCGACGACGGTTGTTCGTCGTCGATTGTCGTGGCGCTGAACGCGGTCGACCCGCGCAGCGACGTCCTCGTGCTGCTGCTCGGCGACCAGCCGGGCGTACGCGTGGAGACGGTGGCGGCGCTCCTGGCCGGCCGCGGCGGCGCGCGCTTCGCGGTCTGC
>VAYD01000207.1:6232-8415 GCA_005883905.1 Actinomycetota bacterium | reverse complement strand
GCGAGCTGCCAGCGCTCGATCGTCTTGGCCTTCAGCTCGGCGACGAAGTCGCGCACGGTGCCGTTCGGGTTGGCCTCGCGCCACACCTTGAACTCGGCGAGTCGCTCGGCCGGCGTGCCGATGTGGCCGAGCACGTCCCCCGTCGGCATGCGGATCTCGCCCGGCATCATCACCCGCAGGCGCTCCACCACCGTGCCCATCCCGCGCCATGCGACCCCCGCGCCGACCGATCCCAGGTGGTGCGCCGCCGCCAGGCCCAGGCCCATGGCCGTGCTGTGCAAAGCGCCCTCCATGGTGTTGTTGAGCACCGCAAGAGGGCCGCCGGGCTGGCGGTAGACGCGCTCGTCCAGGAGCGCCGCCGTCAGGCTGCTCGGGATCGCCTGGACGCCCTGCTCGATCAGCTGGGCGGTCCCCTTGGCGATCATCCGGACCATCAGGGACTCCGACTCGTGCAGGCCCGCGAGCAGCGCCGACTTCTCGAGCCCGCGGACGAGGATCCCCTGGGTGCCGAGGCGGCCGAGCACGCCGGCCACGCGCGCCTGTCCGCTCGCCGCTGCGCGCCCGACGGCGCCGAGCCGCGAAAGCGCCTGGAAGAGCGACGACTTCGCCACCGGCGTGACGCCTCGCGCGGCCTTCCCCAGAAGCGCGTTCCCCAGACCCGCCGTGAGGGCGGCCACGAGCGCGTCGACGGCGCCGATCGCCAGGTCGGTGTAGAGCTCCTCGCGACCATAGGCCTTGCCCTTGATCAGCTGCTTGACGCCGATCGAGACCGCGGTCGCCATGACGGAGCTGATGACCGCCGCGGCGACGATTGCGGAGCCGCCGCCGGTGAACGGCGACAGCAGCGCGCCGACGACGATCGCCGTGACGATCGCCGCGGCGTTCGCGAGCATGTCCGTGACCGAGTCCAGCGCCTGGCGCTGGATCTCGATCGCGGCGTTCGCGCGCTGGACTGCGATGTCGAAGCCCGTCTCGGCGACGGCGCGCGCGCCGGGGGAGAGGTCCGCTCGCTGGAGCTGCTTGTACTGCGCCTCGAGGTGCCTGACCTCGTGCTCGGCGAGCGCGATCTCGCCCGAGGTGAGCCACGAGCCGACGGCGGTGTCGTTCTTGCGATCGCGGTTGTACTTGCGGCGTGCCGCGTCCAGGACCTCGGCCGCCGTCTGCGGGGCGCCGTGCTCGACCAGGTCGACGAGGTCGTCCTGGTCGCGGCCACTCGTGTCTCCCTCGACCGCCTGTTTGAGTGTCTCGTGCGGATGCTCTTTCTGCCAGTCGGCGTCGGCCTTGGCCATGTCGTCCTTCGACATGCCGGCGAGCGTCGAGCGCAGCTGCGGCATGTCCGTGCCCCAGCCCTCGATCGAGAACTTGATCTTCTGGTAGTTGCTGAGGACGCCCTGCTGCGTGACGCGCGCCCGGGCCTCGTCGCGCGACGTCCCGGACATGTTCGCCTCGACCATGTCCGCGAGCGTCCGGCCGGCCTTTGCCTCGTACGCCGTCCCGAGGTGGCCGAGGCGGTCGCGCGTCTTATCGTCGGCCTGCTCGGCGAGCTCCTTCGCGTTCTCGCGCTCGAGCTCCATCCGGCGGTTGACGCGGTCCTCCGGCGTCTTGAACGTTGCGTCCTCGTCGCGGAGCTTGGCGTCGAGCCGGGCGTTGAGGTACGGCCCGAGGTCGCGCTGCATCTCCGCGAGGCTGCGGGCGTTCTGCTCGCGGAAGACCGCGTTGATCGCGGCGTCCTCGGCGTAGATCCCCTGGTCCTCCAGGCGCAGCCGCGCGACGTCGGCCTTGACCATGTCGTTGTCGGCCAGGGCTTCGAGCAGGTCGCGGCCCGGCCCGCCCTCGAGCGCGAAGGCGGTCCGGGTCGCGCCCGCGGCCTCGCCCTGGGCCCACCACGCGTCCTTGGCCTGGACGTCGAAGCGCTTCTCGAGCTCGCGGTTGCGCAGCGTGATCTCCGCCTCGATCTGCGCGCTGCGCCAGTGCTTCTGGGCGGCCTCGGCCTCGACCTCGCTGCGGATCCGGGCATAGACGCCGGCCGCCTTGTCGCGATCGATGACCGCGTAGGTCTCGCCGCCGCCCCCGGACTCGTCGCCGCCCGTGGTCCGGGTCGAGATGGCGCGCCCGAACGCGATCGCGTGCGCGCCGACGATGTCGTCGCGCTGGATCGCCATCGTCTCGTCGACCTGCGCGTG
>VAYD01000207.1:5711-6165 GCA_005883905.1 Actinomycetota bacterium | reverse complement strand
GCGAGCCCGCTCGTCGGGGCTCAGCTCGCGCAGGATCCGGTGGACGGCGTCGATCTCCGAGCCGGGGCCGCCGATCGCGCTGTGAATCGCGCCGACCGCGCCCTCGACCCGATCGCCGCGCAGCAGCTCCTGCGCCGTGCGCTGCTCGTCCTCGGAGAGGTGGCCGACGTGGCCCTTGCCCGCCAGCGCCTCGTCGAGGTTCTGCCAGCAGTGCTCGTAGTAGACCCGGAGCAGCTTCGCGGCCGGCGGCGAGAGACCCGACAGGGCTTCGAAGATCGCCTCCTCGTCGAAGCCGCGCCAGCGGGTGACCGCCGTATGGATCTTCCCGGCGCGCTCGGTCATGCCCCACTTGGGCTGGATCGCCTCCGCGATCTGCTCGAGCGCCGTGAAGACGGGGTCGTCGATGGTCTTGGGCTCGAGCGCGTCGACCTGGCGGTCGAGTTCGAGCTCGACG
>VAYD01000207.1:0-5630 GCA_005883905.1 Actinomycetota bacterium | reverse complement strand
CGGCCAGGTCGGGCGCGCCCTTGTTGAGGCTGTCGATCAGCGTCAGGACGACGCTCTTGCCCTCGCTGTCAAGGCGCGCCATGTACTGGTTGACGGCCTCTCGATCGCCCGCCTGCTGGAGCGCGACGATCCGCTGGAACGACTCGAGGTCCTGGGCGAGCGAGAGCCGCGACGCCTCGCCCTGCTGGTTGCACCACAGCTCAGCCTGGGCGGTCGCCAGCGTCGCCCAGCGCTGCAGGTCGGCGTCCATCGTCGTCCACCACGTGTCGGTGGCCTTGGTGTGCGCCGCGCCCCATGCCTGGAGCGCCGCGAGCGCGGTCTGCGCGGCGTACTCGACGTCGGCCTTCAGGCGCTCGGTGTCGGCGCGGGCCTTCGCGACCAGCGTCGCCTGCGAGCTGTCCGGCCCCTCCTTCAGCGCGGCGATCTCCTTGTCGGCCCAGCGGGTGACCTCGCCGACCTGCATGCGCCCCTCGAGCGTCTGCAGCTCGCCCGGCTTCGGCGCCAGCGCGAGCTCGTCGTGGACGCGCGCGAGCCCGATCGCGGAGACCTGCTCGCGGACCGCGTCGGCGATCGCGCGCTCGCGCAGGCGAAGCTGCGTGTCGAGGCGGGCGAGCTCGGTCGCGACCGGCTCGCGCAGCTCGGCGAGCGTCCGCTCGACGCGCGCCTGGGTCGCGCTGACCGGCTTGGCGAGCGCGCGGTCCTTCGCCACCGCGCGGACCGTCGCGTCCGCGGTGGCCTTGGCCGTGGCGCGCACGTGTGTGTCGGTCTTGGCGGCGGTCTGCTGCGCGCTCGTCAGTGCCGCCTGCTGAGCGTCGAGGGCCTGTTGCTTGAGCTGCGCGACCTCGTCGCGGCGCGCGGCGATCGCGGCGTCGATCTCGTCGGGGGCGAGCTGGATCGCGGCGGCAAGGCCATTGGCGGCGCTCGCGAGCGAGCCGGCGATGTTCGGAGCGAGGTCCTGGCCGATCGGCAGCGTGTCCTGGATGTTCTGGAGCACGCCGCCGGGGTACTTCGGGTGCCCGGTACGGAGGGCGTTCAGGATCGTCTGCGCTTCGGCGGTCGTGTCGCCGCGCAGCTGGCCGACGACGCGGGCGAAGATCGTGCGCTGCTGCGGCGAGAGCGCGAGGCCCTGGATCGGCTCGTCGACGACCTTGGCGCCCGGGATGAACGGCGCAGGCCCGACCGTGGGAGTGGCGGGCGCCGGTGCGGCGGCGGTGGCCTGACCGAGGTCCTTGCGGATCTGCTTGAGGCGCTCCCGTGTCTCGACGCTGTGGGGGTCGGTCCCGCTGACCATGGCGTCGATCGCCCGGTCGCCGACCGCGATGGCCCCGATCTCGAAGTCGGTCAGGACGGGGCCGGTCAGATCGGGCAGCGTGCCGCGCGGGCTGCGCGTGAGCGGCGGGAGCGACGAGGCAGGCAAGGGCTTCCCGAACGCCTCGTGGAGCGCCTTGATGTCGTCCGGGATCGGCCCCGGATCGGGTTCCGGAGGCGGGCGATGGGACGGTGCGGCGCCGGCGATCTGCGAGGGCGGCACGGACACGAAGGTGGTCCGGAACTCGCCCTTGGCGGCGGTGGCGGCGCGGGCCTGGTCGAGCTTGGCGCGCGAGGCCGCCGGGTTCGGCGCGGCGGGGTGTGACAGCGCCGAGACGGCGGAGGTCACGCGGGCCTGGACCTCGTCGGGCGCCGACGGCACCGGACCGCCGGCATCCGGTGCCGACGGGGGTCCCGCCCGCGGTTGGGGCTCCGGCGCGACTTCGGCGGTCGGTGCCTCTGGCGGCGGCTTTTGCTCCGGGGCGGCGGCGGCGGCGGGTGGGGCGCTCGGCTCGGCAGGCGGCGCCGGGGCGGGCGCGGGCGGGGCAGGCGCAGCCTCGGGCGGCGCCTCCTCGGCCGGCGCCTCCTCGGCCGGCGGCTGCTCCTCGTCCAGCGCGAACCAGTCCCCGAAGAGCGCCGCCTCGACGAGCAGCTCGAGCAGCGAGTTGGGCTGCTCGCCGTCGAGCTCGTCCTCGAGGAGGTCCGGGTCGTCGAGCGCGGGCGTCGCGGCGACGTCGCGATCTGGCTCGACGCCGGCGGCCTTCATCCCGCCAGCGAGGCGTATGCCCCGAGCAGCTCGCGCGGCAGCAGCCGCGCCTCGCGCTGGAACTGCTTGTTCGTCGCGACCAGGATGTCGCGCAGCGTGAGCGCGTCCCGCCCCTCGGCGTGCGCCATCAGCGCTGCGCTGCGAACGATCGCGGCGATGCCGGCCCCGGTCAGGTCGAGTGCCGCCAGCCGCTCGAGCTCGACCGGCTCGGCGAGCCTGACCGGCGCGGCCAGCGCGAGCTGCCACAGGCGCAATCGCTCCTCCCCCCGCGGACGCGGGAAGTGCACGACGTGATGGAAGCGCCGCGTGAACGCCGGATCGAGGTTCGCGCGCAGGTTGCTTGCCAGGATCACGAGCCCCTCGTAGCGCTCGAGCCGCTGCAGCAGGTACGCCACTTCAAGATTTGCGTAGCGATCTGCGCCTCGAGCGACCTCGCCGCGGTGCCCGAAGGTGGAGTCAGCCTCGTCGAAGAACAGAACACAGCTCGAGGCCTCGGCCTCGGTGAACACCGCGTCCAGGTGCTTCTCGGTCTCGCCGATCCACTTCGAGACCAGCTGCGACAGGTCGACCACCATCAGGTCGATCCCGACCTCGGTGGCGATGACCTCGGCCGCGAGCGTCTTGCCCGTGCCCGGGTCGCCGGCGAACAACGCCGTCACGCCCGGGTTGCCGAACCGGTCCAGGCGCCAGGCCTCTGCGACGCGCGGCCATGCGCGTGCCGCGGCCGCGACGTCCATCACCTGCGCGTGCTCCGCCGCGGGCAGCACGAGCAGCTCGGGACCGCGGGCGGGCGTGCGGATCGCGGCGACCTTCGGGGACCGTCGGCGCGACACGCGCGCGGCGAGCACGTCGAGCCGCGGCCGGTCGCCGTTGCTGGCCCAGTCGTCCGCCGCGCGGTCGAGGGAGGCAACGGCTGCCACTTCATCGGGGAGCAGCCGGAAGCGTGCGGCGAGATCGTCCACCGCGCGCGGATCGAGCTCGGGGAACGCGCCCGACCAGCTCTCCCGGCGGTCGGCGAATCCGTACGCGGGCAGCTCGAGGTCCGCGAAGCGCCGGCCGACGATCAGATCGGCGGCGCGCAGCGGTTCCCGTCCGTGCAGGATGACGGTCACCGACGCGGCCGCGACCGCGGCGGCGACCTCGGCCGCGGCGTCGGGATCGCCCGGCGCCTCGATCACGCACGCGCAGCCGCTGACGGCCGCCCGCTGCAGCGCCGCCGTCGCATCGGCGGCGTCCGCGTGGACGCCGGCCCGGCCCCCGAGCAGCGCCTTGGCGATCGCGTGCCGGCCGCCGCGGTCCGATCCCCAGACGCCGACGACGTCCAGGTGGCCGGCTGCGAGCGCGGCCGCCAGCGAGGCGACGAGCTCGGCGTCGGCGCCGCCGGGGAGCCCGCCGTGCGGCAAAGCCGCTGACCGGTGCGCGAGCAGCCCGCCGTCGACCGAGGAGCCCCAGAGCAGCTCCGTCAGGCCGTCCGCGGGTCTGAGTGCTGTGAGCGCGCCGCGGTCCGGCCCGGACGCGCAGATCCAGCCCTCGCTGCGCAGCGTGCCGAACGGGCCGCACGACTCGACGACGCGTCGCTCGTGGTCGCAGCCGGTGGCGAGCACCTCGACCGCGAGGAACTGCGTCGCGGCCCCGGCGCTCTGCGCGTCGTGGACGTAGGCGTAGAGCGTCGCGAACGACGGGTCGAGCGCGGGCGCCGCGGCCAGCAGCAGGATCTCGAGGTCGAGGTCCGTGAGCCCGCGCCCGCGCAGGGTCGCGCTCGGCAGCGCGAGCCCGGACTCGGCAGCCTGGCGCTCGAGCGCGCCAAGCAGGTCGCGCTCCTCCTGCGTCAGGGCGGTCCCCGGCCCGTAGGCGCGGCCGTTGCGCGCGAACAGCTCCGCCTCGCGCAGCACCGCGCGGGCGTGCTGCTCGGTGATCGCCACCTGACGCACCTGCGGGCGCTGGATCGCCGCGGTCCGCTCGGCGCGCCGCTCGACCGCAGCTCGCAGCCCGCGCACGAGCGCGGCCAGTCGGACGCGCAGCTCGGCTGCCGCGAGGTCGGCGCGGCTCACCACGTGCCGACCTCCAGCGTGCCCCCGCGCCGCAGGTCGAGCCAGCGCCGGCCGCGCGGAATGCCGACGGCGAGACCGTCCGTCGAGAGCTCGACCTGCGCCTCGAGGTCGCCGAGACGCTCGAGCGCGACCAGCGACGTCGCGTGCCCGCCCCACAGATCGAGCGCGAGCAGTCCGAGCCCCGTGCCGACCGCGGCGCCGAGATGGCGCTCGAGCGCGACGGCATCCGCCCGCGGCAGCGCGCGCCTTGGCCCGAGCGCCGCAGCGAGCGGCTGGAACGCGTCGGCACGGCGGACCGGGGGACGGCCGAGGGCGTCGAGCGCCGCGTCGAGCTCGTCGCGAGCGGCCACCCAGGCGACCGGAAGCAGGCCCTCCGCCTCGCCCACCAGGACGCCGTCGCCCGTGGCGGTGACGACCACCTCGTCGTTCGCGGAGCGCCCTTCGGCGTACGCGGCCAGCAGCGCGGAGGCCAGCGGCGGCGCGAGCTCGCCGGCCGCGCCCGCGACGGACTCGGCCCAACCTGGCCCGATGCGATCGCCTGCGACGAGCGCGATCGCGGCAAGCTCGGCAGGCCGGCGCTGCCAGCCCCGGCCCGGTGCCGGGAGCGCCTTTCCGGCGAGCGCCGCGCCCAGCAGGGCGCCGCCGCTCGGCAGCCCGGCGGCCCAGGCAGCGGCCTCCATCGCATCGGCGTAGCCGATGCGCGCGAGCTGCGCGAGCACGAGCAGCGGCAACGCCGGCACGATCTCCGCGCCGCGGCGCGCGAGGGCCGGCGGCTCGATGCGCGGCTCGGCAGGTTCGGTCGCGCGCTCGCTCGCGGCGGCGGCGGGCGGCTCGGCGGCAGCGACCGAGGCGGAGGGAGCGACGAGCGCGCGCACGGCCGCCTGGGTCGCGCCATCGGGCAGCCGGTCGCCCAGCGCCGCGGCGAGCGCGGCGATCACCAGGAGCAGGCGCTCGGCCTCGGCGCGGCTGCCCGCGGGCGCCGGCGCTGCGCCGCCGAGCAGCGTCGCCGCGATGGCGCGCATCGCTTCCTCGGGCAGCGCGCCGGTCGTGCCCGCGCCGCCCGCGTCGGCCGCGGCCGCGACCGCCCGCAGCCACTCGCGCACGACGGCCTCGGGCCATGCCGCGAGCACGCGTGCGATCTGGCCGCCGCGCGACCAGCGCGCGAGCGTTCGCGCCAGCGCTTGCGCATCGGCGTCGCGTCCCGGTGGCAGGCCGTCGCCCGCCGGTGGCGTCGCGTCGTCCTCGGCGGTCTCGTCGGCCGCGGGCCGCTCGCCGCGCGGCGCCGGGGCGACGGCCGTCGCCGGCTGCAGCGCGCGCAGCCGCTCCACCAGCGCGGTCCAACTCGCGACGCTCGCGACGCCGTCGGCGCCGATCTCCAGCGCCACCACCTCGTCGAGCTGCGCGTCGACCGATGCGTCGATGCCGGCGTCCGCGAGCGCCGACTCGATCGCCGCCTCGATGCCCACCAGCGCAGCATCGATGTGCGGCTGCGGGCTCGGGCCCCA